>VGZO01000004.1 GCA_016872555.1 Planctomycetota bacterium | reverse complement strand
ATCTTGGCGCTCAGTGACTTGGAGACAGGCATGATCGATCCTCCGTGATGATCGCTGCCCGACCGATCACCGACGCAATTTCGGCGACATCACGGACGCGATTGCCCAATCATGCCAGATTACCCATTATGGCGCAATCGCCCTGGACGTCGCGGTCACCCGCTACTACCACTGCATTTCCCGCTGCGTCAGGCGGGCCTTCCTCTGCGGCGAGGGCGTGACGCACCGCAAGGCCTGGATTGAAGCCCGGCTCGAAGTCCTCGCCAAGCACTTCGCCATCTCGGTCTGCGGCTTCGCGATCCTCGACAACCACCTTCACGTTCTCTGCCGCCTCGACCCCTGCATCGCCGACGGCTGGAGCGACGAAGACGTCGTCCGCCGCTGGATCGCCGTCTACCGCCCCTCCTGCCTCGACGTAGATAGCCCGGCCACGGTTCAGGCCTGGATCGACCAGCAGGTTCAAGACACCGCCCGTGTGGCCCGCTATCGGGCGCGGCTCCAGGATCTCGGCTGGTTCATGAAGGCCCTCAAGGAGCCACTGGCGCGCCTCGCCAACAAGGAAGACGACTGCACGGGCACGTTCTGGGAAGCCCGCTACAAGTCGATCGCGATCCTCGACGAACAAGCCCTGCTCGCGACCTGCGCCTACATCGACTTGAACCCGTTCGCCGCCGGCATCGCCAAAACCCCCGAAGAAGCGCCACACACCTCGATCAAGCAGCGGGTCGATCACGTCCGCAAGAGCGGCGACCTCGAAAAACTCCAGGCCGCCGCCGCAGCAACATCCGTCCCTGCCGCCCGAATCGAAGGCGACCTCGAACAATCCCACTGGCTCTGCCCGCTCCAGGATCGCAAGACGTCCGGCACCGTTTGCGCCGGCGCAGCCCGCGAAGGCATGTTGCCTGGGTTTTCCCTGTCGAGCTACCTCGAGCTCGTGGATTGGACGGCACGGCTCTGCCGCACGGGCAAGGCACGGATCACGCAGGAAGTGGCGGGCATCATGAACCGGCTTGGCACGAGCCCCGAATACTGGCAGGCTCACCTCCAACACCTTCTCGGCAAGACCCGCTGGCTCGGCAGCTACTGTGCGACGAGCACCGAGCGGCTCAAGGCCATCGCCACGAATCGCGGCGTCCATCACGTGGACAATGCGCTTGGCGGATTGACCGCGGGATAGCTGCCAATACCCACTCAGCCCCGTGATATTCTCAAGATCCCTGTCGCCCGCTGCCACTCCAAGAACATGCCGGGCGTCAGAACATGGAGAGCATAAAAACTGTTGCCCAGTAGGGCGATAAAATCCGCGGTGTCGAGCGTCAGCAGCACGTCGGCCCATGCGGCTGCCGTAAACAGCACTGGGCGATCTTTTGCGGCACCGAACACGGCTGGCATGTCGCTCGTCCAGACATCCCGAACGATGCGAAGGCCGCCTGCGATCGCCTGCCATTCGACCGCCGGGTCCCCGGGGAGTTTGCCGAGGTTGCGACGAACCTCGGCAAGCGAGTATCCGCTCGATACCAACTCCCAGCCATGGGCAGCGGCGGCATTGAAGATGGCCCGGGAAGCACCGCGCGGCCTTCCACACGCGGCGAGCGCTACGCTGGCATCGACGAACAACCTCACGATCCGGCCCAAAACCGTTCCATCGCCTGCTCGTCCTCGTCGAGCCACGCTTCCAGTTGTTCCCGGGTGAACGCCCGCGGCTCAGGAAGGGGGACGCGCTGACTTCGAAGCCGCTCGGCGACGAATAGCAGGAGCTCGGCCTGCTGCTCAGCCGAGAGATTTTGCACGGCTTGCTCGATGTCGACGAGGCTTTGCATGGCGGTGAGATGGTAATGGGGGATTGGCTCGATCAACCCAGAGATTTGTGCGAGCCAAACCTTGATTCAGCATATCGCAGAAAGGGAAGCAGCGAAATGGACAGGCATCACCTTGGGCAGGCATCCCCTTGGGCATCCCCTTGAGCAGGCGGGCGCGCTGGCCACTTCAGGCGTGGGCCTCGACTGGGGCTACGCCGGCTTGGCTGCGGGATAGCGACGGTGAATCCGGCGGTGCCGCCGACGTTTTCAGAAAACGTCGCCAGCCCACAGACGGCGGCTGAACTCGGCGAACGGCAAGACCGTGACCGCATCGTTCACGATCGTCTTCTTTCCGAGGTAGACGCCATACGCAGCATCGATCGCGCCATGCTCGGCGATCATTGCCAAGGGCCGGCTCCACTCCGACCGCCATTGAGACGAGGCTTTGGCCTCGATGGCCACGAGCCGGGCCGGCCGATTCAAGACCTTCTTTTGCGTTTCCACCACGAAGTCGATGTCGAATGCTCCGGTCACGCTGTAGTGGAACAACCGCTTGTCTTTCCGCCGATAGGAATTGAACGCGCGGAGCTCGCCGAGCACGAGCGTCTCGAACGAGAAACCCCGCCATTCGTCGGGCATCGTCTCCCGAATCCAGCCCGCCGCGGCCCGGGCCACCCCGGCGTCGAAGAAATAAAATTTCGGGTGAGCCACCTCCTTCGAGCGAAGCCCGGGGCGATATGCGGGGAGCCGCAGGCCGAGCAGTGTGTCTTCGAGAATCTCGAAGTAGGTGTCGACCGTGCGCCGCTTGATCGCCGCTCGCTGGGCGACCCGCTCGACGTTCAGCACCTGGGCGTGGTGCTTTGCGGCTTCCTGAAGGAACCGCGCGAACGGCTGGATATTGCGGGTCAGTGCCTCCGCCGCAATCTCCTCCTGAAGATAGGTGCCCACGTAGCTCGCGAGCGTGTCGGTCGCATGCAACGGGTCCGTAACCACGGGAGGAAGCGTCCCGTAGGCGAGACACGCATCGAGAAACGAGGTGTGCTTGATCTCTGCCCAAGCCAGCGGGAAAAATCGCACCGAATCGCCCGGCCACCGAGCAGGTTGACGTCGGCTCGACGCAGTTTTCTGGCACTGGAGCCGGTGATCGCGAAATTGATGCGCCGTGCTTCGTAAAGCCCGTGTATTTCATCGAGCAGATCGGGCACTTTCTGGGCCTCGTCGATGACCGCCCATTCGCCAGCCCGAAGCCCACCGAGGTCCGATCGGAGCAACGACGGATTCGATCGGTAGCGATACAACTGCTCCGCGTGCAACAGATCGATCCTGACAGCCCGCGGAAAATGGTTCGCCAACCAGGTGGACTTCCCCGTGCCACGAGGCCCGAGCAGGAGGAACGTCTTCTTCGGCGGGGCGAGTAATCGAGAAAAAATCCTGGCCATGCTCCCTCCGGGCCGCGACCATGGCGTTGCTCGCGTCACAAACGCAAATCCTACATCGGCGATGTAGGATTTGCACACCGTGACAGCTGCTCGACGCATGCCACCCGAAACCGCCGCGCCCGGATCACGACGTGCTTCGGATGGCAGCGGGCAGGGGAGAAGAAAGGACAGGCATGATCGTCGGTCCCATGCGGTGCTCCCCGCTCCATGTCCGCCGGCGGCGGACACGGAACTCGTACGGGCCGGTGTTTACCGTCTCGACCTGGAGGATCCGGCCGAACATGTCCGCCGTCTTCGCCGGTCGGTTTTCACGTCAGCCCGCGGCCGGAAATTCGACGCCGGCGTAGATCTCCGCCACCGGCACGGCGATGCCGAGCGACTCGAACTCGACCAGGCCCGCCGGATCGGCGACCGCGGTCAGCAGCCAGGAGCCCCGATCGCCCCCCCCCTGCCGCCGAAACCGCTCCACCGAGACACGATCCTGGGCCAGCACGAGATACTCCTCGACGCTCGGCAGCTGCCGGTAATGGCCGAACTTCACGCCCCGGTCGTACTTCTCGGTGGAGTCGGAGAGCACCTCCGCCAGCACGAGCGGATTGGTGGCCGAGTAGTGAACGCCATCCTCGAAGACCGGCTTGCCGCAGAACACGACGACATCGGGATAGGTATACAACCCTGTGGCGTCCACCTTGACCCGCTGGTCGCTCGTCAGCACTGTGCAGCCGCGGCCGGCCAGGCGGTTGCGGATCGCATGGGCAAGGTTGTCCTTGACGAGATTGTGCCAGTATGAGCCGCCGCTCATGGCGAACATCTCGCCGGCCAGATACTCGTGCCGCCGCTCGCTCGCCACCTCGATGGCGAGATATTCCGCGGGCGTCAGGCGTCGCTTTTCGGCGGTAGACATGAGAAAAATGATATACGGGGGTATAGGCACCGTCAACGCCGTAGGCCACCGGCCGAGCAGGATGATGCACCCGGAAGGAGCGGAGTGAGAGGAAAAAGGACAGCCAGGCATCATCCTTGCGTCTGTCGATCCGTCGGCACGGGGGACAGAGGCCGCGAAAGCTTTGTCACGGGCCGTCGCACGGCGCTATAGCAGCTGGCCGTCAGCGCTCGGCGATGGCGGTCTCACGGGGCAGGACCTCGATCACCGCCGGCAGCGAGCACTGGCCGCCGTCGGCCGTGGCGCGGAGATGGAACAGGCGCCGCCCCGGCTTGGCCACCGGACTGGCCGTGATGAAAAACTCGCGCTCCGTCTGCCCCTCGACGATCAGCAGGCCGTTGAGGCCGATGTTGTCGACGAAACAGCCGTGGGGGAGATTGCGGCCGGAGTCGTCGCCGCCGAGCTCGATCCGGCCGTCGAAGGCGTGGCGCACGGCGCGGACCTTCGCCGACAGCGTCGTGCCGGGACGGATCGAAAACAGGATCGCCTCGTCTGGCGCGGCGCGCCCGCGGCCAGCCGCGTCGAGGATCTCGACGGCGAGCTTCGGCGCGTCGGCAAGCTGGATGTCGCCGAGCGCGCCGAGCTCCTTGGCAACCTCGCGGCCAAGAATCGTGGCCGTGGCCGTGACGCGGACCGCCTTGTCGAGTGCCTCGTCTGGAGCGACCGCGGCGGCGGCGGCGGCGAGCACGCCGATGGCCCGCTCCTGCCCGGCCTCGATCTCGATCGGCCCGGGGAGCGTGAATCCGGGGGGCAGGTCGGCGACCGCGATCCGCACCGCCCCGTCAAACCCTTCGTCGCGCGTCACGGTAAACGCCACCTCGCGGGCGCTCCCCGGACTCACCTTGGGATTCATCCCGCCGATGGCGACGGTGAAATCGGGGCGCGGGGCGCGGACCGACAGGGCGTAGCGGTGGTCGGGACCGCCGAACGACCGGACGTCGCTGACCCGGGCGAGGTAGTCGCCGTCGGCCGGCGCCGTGAACAGGAGCTGCGAGTCGGTGCCGAGGCGCCGGTTGGCGGCGTCGTCGTTGTCGTAGACGAGGCGGAACACCGGCAGGCCGTTGGGGGCGGGGCGGGCGCCGGCTGGGAGCGCCTCGACGATCCATGCCGGCTCGCCGAGGGCATGGGTGACGGCGGTGGTGTCGAACAGCGTCTGGCGGGGCCCGCCGCCGGGATAGACTTTGAAGCCACTGTCGGGGCCACGCGGGTAGAGCCACAGCTTCACCACTTCGCCGCCGGTGTAGAGCAGCTCGTCGAGCTCCATCTCGGCCCAGTTGTGGAGCCGGAAATCGTCGGACTGGCTCGAATCCTTGCCGCGAAACGTGAACCAACTGTCGCGCGTGGCCCGGAGCACGACGCGCTCCACCGGCTCGCCGGCACGGGGGCCGGCGGCATGGAGGACCTCGATCCGCGAGTCGAGCGGCGACTTCGACCGTGCGGCGTTCGTCTCGAGGAGCACGACCTGCCCGGCGGTGGCCGAAAAGCGGACGAGGTCAACGTCGCCCGGGGCCCCGATCACGCCGCTGACGACGACCCCGACCGGCACGGCAGGGGCGGTGGCAGGGGAGTCGTTGGGCTCGGCCTCGGCGACCGCGGCGAGATCGGCAGGGGGAGCGGGGGTCGAGGCCGGACTGGAGGCCCCCGTCCCGGCGGGGGCGAGACCAGCACCCGGCCCCACTGGCGCGGAATCTCCCGCCAGCGCCGCCACGATCCCGTCGGCGGTGCCGGCGAGAAACGTACCGTCGGCACGGGGGGCGATCGCCGTCGCGGCGTCGGCGCGGGGCACGAACGGGGCGACGAGATCGACCGCCGGAAACGACCACAGCCGCGCCGTGCCATCCTCGGCACCGGTCGCGAGGCGCGTGCCGTCGGGAGACAGGGCGAGCGCCACGATCGCGCTTTCGTGGGCATAGCGCGAGACGCGCGGCGGATTGAGCCCGGGAGCGTCGAGCGTGGCCACTTCCCAGACATGGATCCGCCGGTCGCGGCCGGCGGCCACCAGGTGCCGGCCGTCGGGGGCAAAGGCGACGGCAAACACCTCGGCCTGTGGCTGCGAGAGTGTGTCGAGGCGCACGCCGTCGGCCGTGCGCCACAGTTTCACCGTCTCGTCGGCGCTGGCGCTGGCGAGGACCTTGCCCGACGGATGCCAGGCGAGGTCGAACACCGGGCCGTCGTGGACGTCGATGCTCCGCACGAGGGTGCCGTCGGCCGCGCGCCACAGCTTCACGCTCCGGTCGTAGCCGGCGGTGGCGACGAGCGTGCCGTCGGGCGACAGCTCGGCATCGTGGAGGATGTCGCGGTGCGGGCCGAACGTCGCCAGGACCGCCGCGCTCGACGTATCGCGGAGCTGCGCCGATCCGGTGAGCCCCGCGATCCCGCCGGCGACGACGAGGCGCCGGCCGTCGGCGGAGAAGTGCAGCGCCGTCACCCGTCCCGGCGGATCGGCGACCGGCAGCGCGCCGCCGTCGCGGAGGATCTCCACCTGCCGGTCGCGGGCCACGGCGACGGCGCCGTCGGGGCCCAGCGCCAGTGCCGTCACCGGCAGGCTGCCGCGCGCGGGGGGCAGCCGGGGGACCGCCATCTCGGCGAGGATCGAGCGGTCGACGGCCGGCCCCGGCGCGCCGGCGGCGATCCAGGCACGCACCGCCTCGATCTCGGCGGCCGACGGCTGCGGCTGGCCGGCCGGCGGCATGTGGTCGTCGCCGGTGGCGGCGAGGCGCGACAGCACGAGTGCCGCGCTGCCGTCGCCCGTGCCGAGCGGATTGCCGGCCGAGCCGCCGGCGCGCAACAGCGCGAAGGTCTCGACCGACAGGCCTCCCTCGGCGTCGGCCCCGGCATGGCAGCCGGCGCAGTAGGCGCGGAGCAACGGCGCCACGTCGCGCTCGAACGACGGCGCGGCCGCCTGGGCAGCAGGCGCCACGACGACGAGCGCGACCAGCCACGCGACTGACCGCGCGGTGGCGACGTGCGGGGGGCGGGGCGCGGTCATCGGCCGGTCTCCAGCGGGGATACCTGGGGCAGGCGGGATCAGTGCCGGAAGAGGAATTCGCGGCTGGTGAGCAGCGACCAGTAGAGGTCTTCGACCACCGCGCGCCGCTCCTCGGCGGGGGCCGCGGCGAGCAGCTCCTCGAAGCTCTTCCGCTCGCCGTCGGTGGGGAGACGCGACAGGCATTCGAGCCACGCCTGCTCGACGATCCGGAGCGGCGGCGGGTCGGTCGCGAGGAACTGCGTGATCCGTCCCCCCTTGGCGGCGAGCTTGTCGTTGATCGCGGCGCCGTTGGAGAGGGCGAGGACCTGGACGAGGCTCGGCTGGTTGCTGCGCTCGCACTCGCAGGTGATGTCGCGGGGGTTGCGGCCGAACGTGGCGAGGAACGGGCTCTTCACGGCGGCGTCGGCGACCTGCAGCGCGCGGGTGTCGGCGCCGTAGGCGGTCGTCTTCTCGGTCGAGCCGTCGTTGAGGGCGATCTCGGTGAACGCGTCGCGCACGCCCGTGACGTCGGCGATCGCGTCGGCGAGGACCTCGGCGGCGAGGCGCCGCGGGTAGGCGCGGGCAAACGAGCGCCGGTCGCCGGCGTTGGTCGGGAGCGCCACGGCCGAGCGGCGGTAGGTGTGGCTGGCGAGGATCAAACGCATCAGCGCCTTGAGGTCGTAGCGGTGGGCGACCAGATGATCGGCCAGCGCCGAGAGCAGCTTCTCGTTGGCGGCGGGATTGGTGGCGCGGAGGTCGTCGACCGGCTCGACCAGACCGACGGAGAAGAAATTGGCCCACACGCGATTGACGATGGCGCGGGTGAACGACGGATTGTCGGGGGAGGTGAGCCAGGCGGCGAGCGCCTCGCGCCGGTCGCCGGTGAAGTCGGCAGGCAGCGGCGTGCCGTCGAGCGGCGCCGGCGGCTGCGGCCGGCCGGTGCGCGGCTGGATCAGGTCGCCACTCGACTCGACATACAGCGTGCGCTGGCCGTCGCCGTTGCGGGCGTCGCCCCCCCAGCCCTTGGCGCGGACGCGCGCGAACAGGTTGGCGAAGGCGTAGTACTGGTCGTTGGTCCATTTCTCGAGCGGGTGGTCGTGGCACTTCGCGCAGCCGATCGACAGGCCGAGAAACGCCTGGCTGACGTTTTCCGCCATCGCTTCGGGGTCCTGGTGGACGGCGAAGAAGTTGGTGGCGCCGTCGACGGCGCTCGACCCCTTCGCGGTCACGACCCGGCGCGCGAATTCGTCCCACGGCGTGCCGTCGGCGACGCGGTCGCGGATCCAGCGGTGGTAGGCGGCGACCGCCGGGGGGCGGAGCTTGGAGCCGGTGACGAGCAACAGGTCGGACCACTTCCAGGCCCAGTAGTCGACGAACTCCGGCCGCGCGAGGAGCAGCTCCACCAGCCGCTCGTGCTTGCCGGGGGCGGTGTCGGCGAGGAACCGGCGCACCTCCTCGGGCGTGGGCAGCCGGCCGATCGTGTCGACAAACGCGCGGCGCACGAACGTGGCGTCGTCGCACGCGGGCGACGGCTCGAGGTGCAGCGCGGCGAGCTGCTCGAGGACGAGCTCGTCGATGACGTTGGCCCGCGGCGCCGCGGCGAACACCGCCGCGGGAACGTCGTGGGCGAACGGCGCGACGATCCGGGCGACGGCCACGCGCGACGAATACCAGGCGGTCACGCCGCCGGCCCCGGGGCCGACGACCGTCACGCTCCCGGCGGGATCGACCGTGGCCACCGCCTCGTCGGTGGCGGCGAACCGGGTGTGGGGCGTGACGTCGCGCCGGCTGCCGTCGGAGTAGGTCGCCGTCACCGTCAGGGGCGCGGTCGTGCCGGGGGCGAGAGACGCCTCCGCGGGGCTGACCTCGATCGCGGTCAAGCGCCGCTCGCCAGGGTCGGGGCCGGGGCCGCCGGCACCGATCCACGCCGCGAGAAGGGCGTAGTCGGGACCGTCGGGATCGAGGCGCCGGCCTCCCTTGTGGGCGACGGCGGTCGTCGGCTTGGCCAACAGCAGGCTCGCACCGGGGTCGGCGCGGTCGACGCGCCGGCCGAGGGCGTCGCGCGTGATCGCCCGGTGGTCGGCGGCGGGATCGTAGCCGAACAGCGACAGCCGCAGGCCCCCCTTGCCGGCCAGCGCCCCGTGGCAGCCGCCGCCGTTGCAGCCGGCCTTGGAGAGGATCGGAACGACGTCGAGCGTGAAGCTCGGCGGCGCGACGTCGCCCCCCGGTGCCGTCCTGGCGACGGCGGCCACGAGCACGGCGAGCGACAGGAGGCGTGGTCGCATGGTCACTCCCCGATCAGGAAAACAGCTCGCGGATCGGCTCGGTGCCGAAGTCGGTGAGCGCGAACGGGCGCCCGGCCGGGCCGGGCAGGATCCCGCCATGGTCGAGGCCGAGCGAATGGAAGATCGTCGCCACGATGTCGCCGGGGCGCACGGGGCGCTCCGCGGGGAAGCCGCCGATCGCGTCGCTCGCGCCGACCACGCGGCCCCCCTGCACGCCCCCGCCGGCGAACGAGCAGGTGAAGCACTGCGGCCAGTGGTCGCGGCCGCCGGCGGGATTGACCTTCGGCGTCCGGCCGAACTCCGCCAGCCCGGCGACGAGCGTGTCGCCGAGGAGGCCGCGCTGCGCGAGATCCTCGATCAGCGCCGAGTAGGCCTGGTCGTACATCGGGCAGACGATCTCCTTCATCCCGGCGATCGACGTGAACGGCTTGGAGCCGTGGATGTCCCAGGTGATCTCGTCGAACACGGTGAGGAAGGTGTTGATCGTCACGAACCGGACGCCGCTCTCCACCAGCCGCCGGGCGAGCAGGCAGCACTGCCCGAAGCGGTTCATCCCGTAGCGCTCGCGCACCTCGGGGGGCTCGCGCGACAGCTCGAAGGCCTCGCGCGCCGCCTGGCTGGTCATGATCCGCCAGGCGGCGTGAAAATTGTCGTCGAGAAGGCGCGCGTCTTCGCTGGCTTCGAACGCCGCGGCGCTGGCCTCCACCATGTCGCGCATCTTCCGCCGCCGGTCGAGGCGCGCGCCGGCGAACTGGTCGGGGGGAAGGAGGTCGGGGACGCGGAACTCGGGCTGCGACGGGTCGGCCATCAGTGCGAACGGGTCGTGGGCCTTGCCGAGAAACCCGCCGGCCTGGCCGTTGGGGAGGTTGCCGCCGCCGCGCCCCATGAGCTGCGGGAGGACGACGAACGGCGGCAGGTCGCTGCGCCGCCCGAGGAGGTAGCTGGCGACGCTGCCGGCGTGCGGCGAATTGATCCCGCCGGTGAACCGGCGCCCGGTCTGCATCATCTGCCAGCCGGCGTCGTGGACGGCGGCGCCGTCGTGGTGGCAGGAGCGGACGAGCGAGAACCGGTCGGCGATCGCGGCGTGCTTCGGCAGCAGTTCGGAGATCTCGAAGGCGTCGCTGGCGGTGCGGATCGGCGCGAACGGGCCGCGGATCTCGGCCGCCGCGTCGGGCTTCATGTCCCAGAGGTCGAGCTGGCTCGGCCCCCCGAGGTTGAAGATCATGATGCACGAGCGCTTCTCGTGGCCGGGGCGGACGCGCCCCTCGGCGGCAGCCCGCGCGTACTGCGGCAGCGACAGGCCGACAGCCGCCAGCGCCCCGGCCTGGAGGAGGTCACGCCGCGTGCGGCCGCGGCCGCAGAGCAACGCCCGGTCGAAGCCGCCGCAGAGCAGTTCGAACATCGTCGGCCTCGCGCAGAGGAGGGCGCGGCGGCGGGCCGGTCGCTTCTCCGCCACGGCTGCACCATGATAGCCTCGGCCCCCCGCCCCGTGCCCCGGGCGCGGGGCGGACGTGGTTTGTGGAGACGGCGACGTGGAGCAGGAGTGGCGGCGTCTGGCGTTTTGCCGGCCGCAGATCGAAGACCTGTTCGTGAACCTCGCCGCCGGGCGCGTCGCCGGCCGGTCGGGGCGGCCGTTCACCGATCCGGCCACGCTCTCGAGCGTCAACACGCTGGCCATCCTCCGCGGGCTGGCCGACGACCTCCGCCCCGAGGCGACGCTCGAGGTCGGGCTGGCGCTGGGCGCGTCGGCCCTGGCGCTGGCCGGCAGCCTCGCCGACCGCGGCGTGAGGCCTGCGGGGCAGCATCTGGCGATCGATCCGTTCCAGCGCGCGGCGTTCGACGACGTCGGCCGGCTGAGTGTCGAGCGGGCCGGCCTCGCACCCTATGTCGAGGTGATCGAGGAACCGTCGGCACTGGTGCTGCCGCGCCTCGTCGCCGCCGGTCGGCGCTTCGGCATCGTCTACGTCGACGGCTCGCACCTCTTTGAAAACGTGTTCGTCGACTGCTACTACGCCGTCCGCCTGCTCGGTTCCGGCGGCGTCCTGGTGATGGACGACGCCCCGCATCCCCACGTCGCCCCGGTGGTCCGCTTCCTGCGCCGCAGTTGGAGGGAGGCACTCGAGCCGCTCGACCTCTGGCGCTACCGTGCCGCCGGCGGCGGGAAGCTGGCCCGGGCCCGGTACCGCCTCGCGGGGCTCATCGGGAAGACACAAGTCGTCGCGTTTCGGCGCACGGCAGCGGCACTGCGCGGCGAGGAGGCGGCGCGGGGGGCCGTGTGAGCGGCGGCGGCGTCAGCGGATGCAGCTCACCGCGTCGCTCGAGCGCACGAACAGCGCGCCATCGGCCACGGCCGGTGTCGACCACCACACCTCGTCGTCGCTGCCGGCGGCCGACTCGCCGAGGAGCTCGTAGTCCGGGCCGGCTTTGAAGGCCAGCACCTTGCCCGCTTCGTTGACGACGTAGATCGTCTCGCCGACGACGACCGGGCAGCCGACGGCCTGCGTGCCGCCGGGCATCCGCTTGCGGAACTTCTCTTCGCCCGTCCGCTTGTCGAAGCACACGGCGGTGCTCCCGAAGAAGTACAGCAGGTCGCCGACGACGACCGGCGACGGCATGCCGGCGCCGCTCTTCGTCCGGCTCCACCACACCGCCGACGACGACTTCGCCCCCTTCTCGAGCGACAGGTCGCCGGCGTGGCCGGCGGCGATCGCGGCGGCCGGCGCGCTCGAGCCGGGGCTCGAGGTGCCGAAGTAGACCGCCTCACGGTCGGCCACGACCGAGCAGGCGAACGAGGTGTCGAGGCCGCCGTAGCGCCAGCGCTCGGTGCCGTCGGCCAGCGCGTAGCCGATGATCGTCCCCTGGCCGGCGGCGACGACCTCGGCCGTGCCCTTGTTGTCCCAGATGACCGGAGTGGCCCACGACGTCCCCTTGTCGCGCGGCGCCTCCCAGCGGTCGGTCCCGCTGGCGGCATCGAGACACAGCAGGCGCGCCGAATCGTCGTTGTAGAGCTGGAGCACGAGCCGGTCGCCGACGAGCACCGGCGACGAACCGGTGCCGAACTGGTTTTGGATCGGCTGCGGACCGAACTCGCGCCGCCAGCGCTCGGTGCCGTCGACGCCGAGGGACACGAGCGTGCCGGTGGCGCCGAAGAAGGCGATCACGCCGTCGCCGGTGGCGCACGGGGTCTCGGTGGCGTAGGTGTTGGAGATGTGGGTCCCGTACTTCGGCTTGGCCTCGACGACGACGCGATCCCAGAGGATCGTTCCCCGGGCCGGATCGAGGCACAGCACGCGCCACTGGACCGGCTCGCGCGGGATGCTCGGTCGCCCCATCGTGCTCAAGTCCATCGCCCCACCCGAGCCCTTCGGCCGGCGGCCGTTGGGGATCACCGCGGTGGTCACATACAGCCGGCCGCCGGCGATCACCGGCTGCGACCAGCCGGCACCGGGGATCGGCGTCCGCCACGCGACGCGCTCGGGGGTGAACGTCGCCGGCGGGGCGGCGCCGCCGGCATGGCCGAGGGCCGCGCCACCGCGGAACTGCGACCAGTCGTCGGCGCGGCAAGCTGCCGCTGGGGCGACGGCCACGAGCGTGGCCAGGGCGACGAGGCGCCCGGAGAGGAGCGGGGCACAACCGTGGCGCATCGGGGCGACTCCCGGGGGCAGTGGTCGACGGAGTTGTAGCACGCCCGGTGCGGCCGGGCGCGGGGTGGTGCCGGTCAGGCCGCCGTCTCGAGGGCGCCGGCCGGGGCCGCGGCGACCCCCGGGACCGGCTCGATCCGGCCGCCGGCGAGGAGGCGGTAGGTGCGGTCGCGCCAGCAGGCGGTGCGCTGGAACGGCGCCACGAACCAGCAGGCGAAGATCACCAGGTCCTTGAGCAGCGCCACCGGCACGAAGCGCGGTGGCAGCCGCGTGCCGCGGAGCAGCCGCGCGGCCGACAGCTCGAGCGCCAGTTTGAGGACCACGACCGCGACGACCAACGGCGCCCAGCCCGGGAATGCCAGTAGCGGCAGCGCCCAGGCGACCGGGTTGACGAGCAGCTCGCACGGGTAGGCGAGCGGGCAGATCCGCAGCCGCAGGCCGGCGTGGCGGAGATTGCGGGCCAAGAGGCTGCGCCACGACCAGTCGCGCTGCACGACGGTGACCGGCAGCGCCGCCGGCACCAGCCCCCAGCCCGCCGCCTGCACCTGGCGGCCGAGCTCGTAGTCGTCGGCGCCGCTGTCGCGCACGGTGGCGAAGCCGTCGAGGGCGTCGAGCGTCGTGCGGCGGAGCCACATCCCCTTGGCGTTGACGGTGTGCTGGCCGACCAGGGCGTTGATCGCGATCGTGAGGAACGCGGCGTACTCGGTGTAGTGGAGGTTCTCGATCGCCGCGGCGACGGTCCGTTCGCCGCGGGCCACGACCGGCTGGTAGACCATCCCCACGTCGGGTTCGGCGAACAGCGGGAGGATCGCCGCCGGCTCGTGCCCGGCGAGGCGGACGTTGCTGTCGGAGAGAAGGACGATCGGGTGGCGGGCGTGGGGGAGCAGCGCCTCGAGGAGGGCCACCTTCGGGCTGGCGGCAGCGCTGGTCCTGCCGACGACGATCGCCACGTCGCGCGGGGGGCGGGCCCGGACGAGCTTCCGCACCAGCGCCAGCGCCGGATCGAACGGATCGGCGACGCCGAACACGATCTGCAGCGGCTCGTGATCGAGGTCGAGGAAGCTGGCGAGGTTTGCCTCGAGCCCCTCGTCGAGGCCGCACAGCGGCTTGAGGATCGAGAGCCCGGGGAGGTCGCCCGGCGGCGGGCCGGCGGCGCGGCGCCGGGCGAGGAGCCGCGGCACGACCAGGCACCAGGCGAGGACGTAGAGGGCGAGGCTCGCCAGGCAGGGGATGGCGAGGAGGCGCACGGCCGACATGGCGAAGACCCCGTAACGCCTGCAGCGGCGCGGGGTGGCGGCCGCGCCCGCGCCGCGGGCGGCGGAGCGTAGGTGGATCGCCCGGCGGGGGCAAGACCGGCCGCTCAGGTGAGGATCTCGCGGACGATCCGGCCGTGGACGTCGGTGAGCCGGAAGTCACGCCCCGCGTGGCGCCAGGTGAGGCGGGTGTGGTCGATGCCGAGCTGGTGGAGGATCGTCGCGTGGAGGTCGTGGAGGTGGACCCGCCCCGCGACCGGCTTCCAGCCGAAGTCGTCGGTCTCGCCGAAACACAAGCCCGCGCGCACGCCGCCACCGGCGAGCCACGTGCAGAACCCTTCCGGCTGGTGCTCGCGGCCGTGCTGGTCGATCGGCGCTGTGCCGGAGAGATCCTGGCTCCAGGGCGTCCGCCCGAACTCCCCCGACCAGACGACCAGCGTGTCGTCGAGCAGGCCGCGCGCCTTGAGGTCGAGGACGAGCGCCGCCGCCGGCTGGTCGCTCCCCCGGCAGCTCGCCGGCAGGGCGCCGCGGATGTTGCCATGGTGGTCCCAGCCCCCCATCGTCACCTGGACGAAGCGCACGCCGGCCTCGGAGAGGCGCCGGGCGAGGAGGCAGGCGCGGCCGTTGCGATCGGTGTCGCGGCCGCCGATGCCGTACGCCTCGAGGGTCGCCTTCGACTCGCCGGAGAGGTCGACGAATTCCGGCGCCGTGGCCTGCATCCGGAACGCGGTCTCCATCGACTCGATCATCCCCTCCATCAGGTCGTCGCCTCCGGCGGCGGCGAGCAAGCGCCGGTTCTGCCGCTGGACCATGTCGATCCGCGCCCGCTGCACCTCGGGGCGCGCGGCCGGATCGACGAGGTTGTCGATCGGCGGCGCGGCGCCCGCCGGCACGACCAGCCGCAGCCCCTGGTGCCGCGCCGGCAGGAAGCCGGCGCCGTAGGTGCGAACGTCGTTGTCGGGGTGGATCGTGACGAAGCCGGGGAGATCGGCGTTCTCGGTGCCCAGGCCGTAGGAGATCCACGAGCCCATCGACGGCCGGACGTCGGTCGTGCTGCCGGTGTGGAACTGGAGCGTGGCGGGGGCGTGCTGGTTGTTGTCGGCGACCATCCCGCGGAGCAGGCAGATGTCGTCGGCGATCCGCGCGGTCCAGGGGAGGAGGTCGGAGATCACGATGCCCGATTGACCGCGCGGCGCCAGCGGCGCGATCGGCGCCAGCGCCAGGTAGCGGTCGATGCCGATCGTCTCGACGGTGGTGTCGACCGGCGGGGCGACCGGCTCGCCGTGGCGGCGGCGGATCAGCTCCTTGGGGTCGAACAGGTCGGGCTGCGACGGGCCCCCCTGCATGAACAGGAAGATCACGCGCTTGGCGCGCGGTTCCCCCGGGAGCAGCGCCGCCGCCGGATCGGCCGCGGCGGCAGCGAGCTGGTGGAGAGCCAGGGCGCCGAAGCCGCAGCTCGTGGTGCGCAGGAAGTGGCGCCGTGGCGACGGGGAAAGCGGCGGCATCGGACTGCTCCCTCAAAGCGTGATCAGAAACTCGTTGCTCGCCAGCAGCGCGTGGCACAGCTCGGCCCAGGCCGCCGGCTCGTCGGCGGGCGTGCCGGCCACCGCGTCGAGCAGGGCCCCGGCGTCGGCCGCCTCCTCGGCCGTGATCGGTCGGCCGAGGACGCGGATCCACAGCGCGGCCAGCCGGGCATCGCGGTCAGGCCGCGCCTCGAGCACAAGCCGTGCCAGGTCGGCCGCCCGGGCCTTCATGAACGGATCGTTGAGGAGGAACAGCGCCTGCGTCGGGACGATCGTCTGCGGGCGCGTCCCGGCGAACGTCGCCGGCGGTGTGAAATCGAAGACCTCGCGGAGCCGGGCCGGGCCGGGCTGCGGCGCCGAGCGGATGATCGGCAGGTAGAGGGTGCGGACGAACTCCTGCTCGCGGCGGAAGCGCGCGAAGCGGAAGCTCGGCGGGTTGACCTTGTCGGTCAGCCCCCCCGCATTCTCGACGATCTCGAGGGGCAGCGCCGGACCGCCGCGCGACTCGACCAGCCGCCCCGACACCGCCAGCACGGCGTCGCGGATCGCCTCGGCGTCGAGCCGCCGGCGCGGCATCCGCGCCAGGAGCCAGTCGGAGGGGTCGGCGGTGACCGCCGGGACGCTTGCCATCGCGTAGCTGCGCGACAGCGCGAGGCGGCGGATGAGGCGCTTCACCGACCAGCCGTCGCGGACGAAGTCGGTGGCCAGCCGGTCGAGCAGCTCGGGGTGGGTCGGCGCCTCGCCGCGGGTGCCGAAGTTGTCGACGCTGCGGACGATCCCGGCGCCGAACAGCTGCTGCCAGACCCGGTTGACCGCGACCCGCGCGGTGAGCGGGTTGCGCGCGTCGGCGATCCACTCGGCCAGCTCGCGCCGGCCGCTGGCATCGGGGGGCATCGTCGGCGGCTCCCCCTGGCAGGCCACCCGGAGCACGCCGCGCGGCACGACCCTGCCGGGAGCCCGGTGGTTGCCGCGGATCCGGATCGCCATGTCGGCCGGCGCGGGGGCGTCGCTGACGGCGAACGCGCGCGGGACGCGCGGCGCGAAGAACTCGGCATGGGTGATCTTCCGGTCGAGGCGGCCGATCTCCCCGGCGATCCGGTCGCGCTCCCCCTTGAGCAGCACCGAGGGCTTGTCCTCCTCGGGGGTGGGCTCGCCTCCTCGCGCGGCCTCGCGCTCGACGGCCTTCTCGATCCGCCCGTCGAGTGCGCGGCGCTGCTCGTCCAAACGCTCGCGCTGGCGCTTGAGGTCGGCGATCCGCTCGGCCTCCTCCTCGGCGCGGAGGAGCCGCTCGGCGCGCTGCCCGTCGGTCTCGGGGAGCTCGACCTCGTTGACCTTGCTCCAGACGCCGACGGGAATCTTGTGGACCGACCGCGAGCTGGCGAACGTGCCGGCGATGCCGTAGTAGTCCTCGAGGCCGACGGGATCGAACTTGTGGTCGTGGCAGCGCACGCAGCCGAGGGTCATTCCGAGGAATGCTGTCCCGACCTTCGTGACCTGCTGGTCGACGAGGTCGAGCTCGAGCTTGTGCTTGTCGACGGCGACGATCTCGACGTCGCCGAGGACGAGGAACCCGGTGGCCGTGATCCCGGCGGCGCGTTCCTCGGGGCCGGCGGCGGGGAGGAGGTCGCCGGCGATCTGAACGCGGACGAACGAGTCGTAGGGAAGGTCGGCAGCGAACGCCCCGATCACCCAGTCGCGGTAGCGCCAGGCATGCTCGGCGAAGACGTCGTTGCTCGTCCCCATCTGGTCGGCGTAGCCGGTGAGGTCGAGCCAGCGCCGCGCCTGGCGCTCGGCGAACGCGCGTGAGGCGAGCAGCCTGTCGACGACCCGCGCGCGGGCCAGAGGGGAGGTGTCGGCGACGAAGGCGGCGATCTCGGCGGGGCTCGGCGGCAGGCCGGTGAGGTCGAACGACACGCGCCGTAGCCAGGCATGGCCGTCGGCGTCGGCGGCCGGGTGCAGCCCCGCCGCCTCGAGCCGCGCGAGGATGAAGCGGTCGACGTCGTCGAGCGGCCAAGCGCCGTCGGCCACCGGCGGTGGCGTGGGATCGGCGACCGGCTGGAAGGCCCAGTGGGCGCGGCCCCCGGCGATGTCGATCGCGCCGCGCGGCGCCGGCGAATCGCCGGCGCGCGGGTCGGGGGCGCCGGCCGCGATCCAGGCGACGAGCGTGGCGATCTCGGCGTCTGGCAGTCGCCCGGTGGGGGGCATCGTGAGCGCGGGATCGAGATGGCGGATCGCCCGGATCAGCAGGCTCTCGTCGGGCGTGCCGGGGACGATCGCCGGCCCGGAATCGCCCCCCTGCCGCCAGCCCCCGGCTGAATCGAGCGCCAGCCCCCCTTCGATCGAGGCGCCGTGCGAGTGGCACTCGAAGCAGCGTGCCTTCAGGATCGGCAGGACGCGGTCGGCGAAGAAGGCGGGATCGGCGGCCGGCTCGGCCGCGGCCGCGAGCCGAGCCATCAGCCCGGCGGCGGCCATCAGCCAACGCGGGCGCCAGGCCCCGACCAATCGGAAACGCGGGTTCTCCCGCTGGCGAGTGATCGACGGCTGCATGGACCCCTCCGTGGAGAAGTGTAGCGTCGCCCCGACGGCGATCGGTACGCTCCGCCCGCACGAGGCGCTCGGGCGACGCCGCGGTGACCGGGAGGTGACGATGGATCGGACGGGAACGACCGCACGGGCATGGGGTGGGTGGATCGTCGCGGTGGTGGCGCTCGCCGCCGGGTGGCCGGATGGACCCCGCGCCGCCGAGACTCCGGCCAGTTCCGTGACCGTCGGCGCGACGCCGATCGCGACAGTCGTCGACTACCGCGGCGACACGCTCGTCGGCCCGATGCCGGAGATCTGGGAGGGGCTCGCCCGGCGGATCGGGATCACGACGACGTTCGTGCGCGTGCCGTCGATCGTGTCGTTGATCGACGACGTCGGCGCCGGGCGGATCGACGTCGGTCTCGGGCCGGTGGCGATCACCGAGGAGCGCGAGCGGACGCTCGACTTCACCCATCCGGTGTTCCACTCCGGGATGCGGATCGTCGTCCGAGAACAGCGGGGCACCGGACTGCTCGACGCGGCGCGGTCGCTGGCCAGCTGGCGGCTGCTGTCCGTGCTCGGCGCGGTGGCGGCGCTGGCGCTGCTTTCCGGCCACCTGCTGTGGTGGGTCGAGCGCGGCGACAACCCCGACTCGTTTCCGCGGGACTACCGGCGTGGCGTCGGCGAGGCGCTGTGGTGGATCGTGTCGGCGGTCGTCACCGGGGGCTGCGACGACAAGCACGTCGACGGCATCCTCGGGCGGGCGATCGCGCTGGCCTGGATGATCGGCGGCATCGGCCTCGTCGCCGCCTTCACCAGCGTGCTCACCGCGACGATGACCGCCGATCAGGTCGCCGGCATCATCCACGGCCCGCGCGACCTCGCCGGGCGTTCGGTCGGAGTCCAGGAGGGGGCGGTGACGATCGGCGTGGTCAAGCAGCGCGGTGGGTTTCCACGCGAGTATCCGACGCTTCGCGAGGCACTGGCGGCGCTCGACGCCGGTGAGATCAAGGCGGTCGTCTCGGCCAACGAAGTCGTCTCGGCACTGGTCGCCGAGCTCGGCCGGCCGCGGTTGCGCGTCGTCGGGCCGTTGTTCGACGTCTTCGACTTCGGGATCGTGCTGCCGACGGGGAGCCTACTCCGCGAGCCGCTCAACAAGGCGCTGCTCCAGATGCGCGAGGAAGGGGAGATCACCCGGATCCGGGAACGCTGGCTCGGGAAGCACGACTGAGCGCGGCGGCAGAGGATGCGGCCGGCAGCCAGTGGACAAAGGCCACGGAGGGCTTTGTCCACGTGAAAACGGAGGGCTTTGTCCCGGAATCGGCAACACGCAACGATTCGCCAACCGGCCGCAGGATGCGGCCGGCAAACAGTGGACAAAGGCCACGGAGGGCTTTGTCCACGTGAAATCAGTGCATTTCCACGGCGCAGCTGCCCAGGCCGCCGCGGACGTAGTTGAACTGCACGCACGGATGGTCGGCGAGGAGCGACATCGGCACGGCCGTATCGACGATCTTCTTGGAGACCATCAGCGCCGTCAGCCGCTGGCCGAGCGGGTTGTCGTGCATCCCGGCGTGCCAGATCGAGACCTTGTCGGCGCGCCACGTCTCGGCGGGGCCGACGGTGATCGCCTGCTGGGGGACCATCGTGATGTTGCCGCCGCCGCTCGTCCGGGCGTTCTGCGCCAGCGTGACCGGGTGGAGCTCGACGACGCGCGTCCCGAGCTTCCGGTACTCGGCGGCCGGGGGCGGTTCGGCCTCGCCGGGGCGGCGCCGCGGCGGGTCGTTGAACGCCCAGTGCTTGATGTCCCCCTGGCCCCCCTGCATCACCGCGCACCTCCCGTGGTCCCAACTGGCCACGTAGGCGGCGATGTCGGTGGGGAAGTGGAGATTGGCCTCCGGCATCCGCAAGTCGGCCCGGATCCGGTCGAAACACAGCGCGCGGTCGGCGCGCTCGAACGACAGCGGGTGGGAGGTCGGCACCGGGCGGCCGTTCTCGTACCACTCGTCCATCCCCCAGAAATGGGCGTGACGAAGATCGATCTCCAGCGCGTTGACGATCCGCGCCACCAGCGGCAGCTGCTCGGTGGGGCCGATCGGCCCGCAGATCCCGACCGGCTCCGCGGCCGTCGCCTGCTGCCAGGCGGCGACGTATTCGAGCGCCTCGGCGACGTAAAACTCCTCGAGCGAGTCGTGCATCACGACCGTGAATCCGGGGCGCGAGAGCCCGAGCACGTCGTCGACGGTGAGCCGCGCGGCGTCGCGGATCAACTCGGCGGGGAGCGTCGTGTAGTCCCACCACTCGGGGGCGATCCGGCTCGGTGCGCGGGACATCGGCAAGGTCCTCGGGGGGCAGGGATGAGGTGGGGGGATGGAGAGAGGATGGAGCGGCTCACAGTTCGACGGGGGGCGGATCATCGGGGCCGGGATGGCAGAGGTCTGGCCCGAGTGCCTCGGCCAGCGGGTCGCCGTCGCGGGCGGCAAAGCCGACGTGGAGATGGCGCCGCCACCCCTCGGCCAGCGCGTAGCGCCCCGAGAGCCGGCCGAGCGCCGCCGACATCCGGTCGCACGAGGCGAGGTAGCTGTCCATCCCCTGCGTGGCGTCGAGCCAGTCTTTCTGGCTGGCGTGCGCCGCCAGCGCCCGGCGCTTCTGGTCGTGGACGGCGCCGGTGTCGACGAACAGGTCGGGAAAGACCGCGCGGCGGAGCGGATCGCGGAGGCCGTGGGGCATGGCGTGGTAGATCGTCACGTCGCCCGATACCGGGGGGAGCGGCGGATCGGTGCGGAAGTTGGGCACGCCCCTGGCGAAGGCCGCGGTCACCGCCAACCGCGCGGTGGTGATGTGGTCCTCCATGTAGTCGGACAACGCGTGGGTGAGGAGGATCGTGGGGGCGGCGCGGCGGACCACCGCGGCCACGCGGCGCAAGAGCGGCTCGCCGTAGAAGATCAACAGGTCGTCGGCGAGGCTGTCGTGGAGCGTCGCGCCGAGGATCTCGGCGGCGGCACGCCCCTCCGCGGCGCGGATCCGGCGGGTCGCGGCGTTGTCGGCCACCATGCTGCCGCAGTCGCCCCCCGAGATGTTGAGGCAGTGGATCCGCCAGCCTGCACGGCCGAGCAACAGCAGCGTGCCGGCGAAGTGGAACTCGATGTCGTCGGGATGGGCGCCGATGGCGAGTACCACAGGCGCGTGTCGGTCGTCGTCCACGGCTCGGCTCCCGGCGGGACCGGGGTCTGGCCCCGGTCGGTGGCGGGGCGATGCTACGAGGGCGCCGCCGGAGGTCGCAACCACGGAGCTTGGCCGACCGGGGAAGCCGGAGGTCGAACCCCGCGGGCTGGCCGACGGAAACGCTGCCGGGTCCCGGCGCCGGCGGTTGACGGCACTTTCACCGCGACCATACCCTCTTCCTGTGGGATTCGCAGGGTGGCCGTGGCGCCTCGGCGGGCGAGATCCTCGCTCCGGCACGGGAGGATGATGACCATGGCACGGGACGGCGACGGTGGCTCGGTGTCGCGGCGTGGGGCCCTCGGGGTGGTGGCGGCAACGGTCGGGACCGCGGCGACGGTGCTCGCGGCCGATTCCCCCGCGGCCGATTCCCCCGCGGCCGATCCGATCGCCAAGGTCGCGAACGTCGCCGGCAGCGACCGCGTCAAGGTCGGCCTCGTGGGCTGCGGCGGCCGTGGAAGTGGCGCTGCCCTCCAGGCGATGAACGCCGATCCCGGAATGGTCCTGTGGGCGCTGGCCGATCCATTTCCCGACCGCGTCCAGAGCGGGGCCAACGTGCTCGCCCGTGCGGTCGAGGAGAAGGTCCAGAAGGACGCCGCCTACAAGGAGCGCTTCAACTGCCCCCCGGAGCGGCAATTCACCGGCCTCGACGGCTACCAGGCGGTGATCGATTCCTGCGACGTCGTCCTCCTCGCCTCGCCGCCGGCGTTCCGCCCGGCCCATCTGGCGGAGGCGGTCAAGGCGGGGCGACACGTCTTTTGCGAGAAGCCGATGGCGGTCGACGCCGCCGGGCTGCGGAGCGTGCGCGACACCGTCGCGCTTTCGAAGAAGGGGGACAGGTCACTGGTCGCCGGCTTCTGCTGGCGCTATTCGGCGCGCGAACGCGACGTCTACCGGCGGATCCACGAGGGGGCGATCGGCCCGGTCCGCGCCACCTACACGACCTACAACGCCGCCGGGTTCCGCGGCGAGAATCCCCGGCAGCCCGATTGGAGCGACCTCGAGTACTACATCCGCAACTGGCCCTACTATACGTGGCTGTCGGGCGATCACATCGTCGAGCAGGCGGTCCACGCGATCGACAAGATCGCCTGGGCGATGGCCGACGAGCCGCCGCTGTCGGTGACATGCACCGGCGGCCGTGAGGTGCGCCCCGACGTCCCGGTGGGCAACAACATCTTCGACCACTTCGGGGCGACGTTCGAATACTCCGGCGGGCGCCGCGGCTTCCACATGTGCCGCCACTTCCCCGGGGCCGCCAACGACAACAGCGACTTCGTCATCGGAGCCACCGGCCACGCCCTGGTCAACGGCTTCGGTGGGGTCCACAAGATCGTCCTCGGCGGCACCACCTGGGAGAGCGAGGTGGAGCGCAACGACATGTACCAGCAGGAGCACGACGAGCTGTTCAAGAGCATCCGTGACGGGAAGCCGCTCAACGACGGCGACCGGATGACCAACAGCACGGCGATGGCGATCATGGCGCGGATGAGCGCCTACACCGGGCAGCCGGTCACCTGGGAGCAACTCTGGGCGTCGAAGGAGGACCTCGCGCCCCCGACCTGGGAGTTCGGCCCGGTGATTCCCCCGACGCCGATCGCGGTGCCGGGGAAGACGAAGCTCGTCTGAGCGGCGTCGGGACCATCGAGGAGGAAGAACGATGCACGAGGGACCGACGACGTCCGTCCGCCCGATCTATCACGGCCCGCTGTCGCAGGTCGCACCGGCGACCGGGGGCACGATCGAGCGCGTGCCGGTCACCGTCTACGAGCAGCCGGCCGATGCCAGCCGGGCGGTGGCCCGCGAGATCGCCGACCTGATCGCCGAGCGGAGCCGCGCCGGCCGGCGGACCGTCCTCGGGCTCGCCACCGGGAGCACGCCAGTCGGGGTCTACGACGAGCTGGTCCGCCTCCACCGCCAGGAGAGGCTGTCGCTGGCGAGCGTCGTGACGTTCAACCTCGACGAATACTGGTCGATGGCGCCCGAGGCGCTGCAGAGCTACCACCGCTTCATGCGCGAGCATCTCTTCGACCATGTCGACATCCCCCGGGAGGCGATCCACATCCCCGACGGGACGCTCGACCGCGGCGCCGTCGCCGCGGCCTGCCAGCGCTACGAGGAGGCGATCCGCGAGGCCGGGGGCATCGACCTGCAGATCCTCGGAATCGGCCGCACCGGCCACATCGGCTTCAACGAGCCGGGTAGCGCGCTGGACAGCCGGACGCGGCTGATCACGCTCGACAGCGTCACCCGGTCGGACGCCGCCAGCGACTTCTTCGGGGAGTGGAACGTCCCGCGCCAGGCGATCACGATGGGCGTCGGCTCGATCCTCGATGCCCGCCGCGTCGTGCTCCTGGCGTTCGGCGAGCACAAGGCGCCGATCGTGCGGCGGGCCGTCGAGGAGCCGTTCAACACCCACGTCTCCGCCAGCGCGCTGCAGCAGCACTCCGACGCGCGGTTCGTGCTCGACCGGGCCGCGGCCGGGCGGCTCACCCGGTTCGAAGCGCCGTGGCTCGTCGGCCCGCTCGATCTGCTCGGCATCGCCTGGACCGACGAATTGGTCCGCAAGGCGGTGATCAGGCTGGCGCTGCAGCTCGAGAAGCCGCTGCTCAAGCTCACCGACCGCGATTACAACCAACACGGCCTCCAGGATCTGCTCTCCAAGCGGGGCCGGGCCTACGACATCAACATCGCCGTCTTCCGGGCGATGCAGGGGACGATCACCGGGTGGCCCGGCGGCAAGCCGGGGCGGGCGCGGCGCGTCCGCCGGCCTCCGGGGGGCACGTTCGACAGCGTGCCGGTGGCCGACGTCGTCCGCGAGATCGCCGCCGAGGAGGATCCGTTCCCGAAGCGGGTCGTGGTCTTCAGCCCGCACCCGGACGACGACGTGATCAGCATGGGGGGCACGTTCATCCGCCTCTGCGAGCAGGGGCACGAGGTGCAAGTCGCCTACCAGACCAGCGGCAACATCGCCGTGTGGGACGAATCGGCCGATCGCCACGTGGATTTCGTCGAGGAGTTCTGCCGTGCGTTCGGGACCGGCACTGCGGTCGGCACGGTGGCCGAGCGGATCCGGGCGTTTCTCCGCGACAAGCAGCCGGGGGCGGTCGACATCCCAGAATTGCAGGTCGTCAAGGGCCTCATCCGTCGGACCGAGGCTCGGGCCGCGGCGCTGCTCTCGGGCGTCAAGGCGGAGCGGATCCACTTCCTCGACCTCCCCTTCTACGAGACGGGGCGGGTGCGGAAGAAGCCGATCGGCCCCGAAGACATCGAGATCACCGCGCGCCTGCTCGACGTCGTGAAGCCGCATCAGATCTACGCCGCCGGGGATCTGTCCGATCCCCATGGAACCCACCGGGTCTGCCTGTCGGCGATCCTCGGCGCCCTCGGTCGGCTCGCCGAGCGGGAGTGGGCGAAGGGCTGCGAGCTATGGCTGTACCGCGGGGCGTGGCAGGAGTGGGAGCCGCACGAGATCGACATGGCGGTGCCGCTGTCGCCCGACGAGGTCGTCCGCAAGCGGATGGCGATCTTCAAGCACGAGAGCCAGAAGGACCGGGCACTGTTTCCCGGCCCGACCGACCCGCGCGAGTTCTGGCAGCGGGCCGAGGACCGCAACCGGCACACCGCCCGGGTCTACGACCAGCTCGGGTTGCCGGAGTACGAGGCGATCGAGGGGTTCGTCCTCCACCGGCTCCCGTGAGCCGCGTGGCGCCCGGCGCCGGTGCGCCGGGCCGGAGCGGGGCACGGCAGCGGAGGGGACGCGATGGGTGAGCGGCTGCAGGTCGGGGTCATCGGATACGGGTGGGCGGCGACGGCCCACATCGCCGCGATCAACGCGACGCGGCAGGGGCGCGTGACGGCCGTCTGGTCGTCGCGCCAGCTCGACGCCGCCGAGCTCTCGGCACGCCACGGCGGTCCGATCCGTGTCCACCGCGATCTCGAGGGGCTCCTCGCCGATCCGGCGATCGACGTCGTCGACATCACCAGTTACCCCAGCCAGCACCGTGACCAGGCCGTGGCCGCCGCGCGGGCCGCCAAGCACGTGATCCTCGAGAAACCGATGGCCAACTCGCCGACGGAGGTGGCCGAGATCGTCGCCGCCGCCGAAGCGGCCGGCGTGCGCGGCTGCGTCTGCTTCGAATGCCGGTTCTCGAGCCAGTTCCAGGCGACGAAGGCGGTCATCGACCAGGGCCTGCTCGGCCGCCTCCACTACGGGGAGGTCGACTACTACCACGGCATCGGACCGTGGTACGGGCAGTTCCGCTGGAACACGCGGCGCGACGAGGGGGGCAGCGCCCTGCTGACCGCCGGCTGCCACGCACTCGACGCGCTGCTGATGGTGATGGGGGGCGAGGTGGAGAGCGTGTCGAGCCTGAGCACGAAGTCACGGTCGGAGATCTTCCGGCCCTACGAATACGACACCACCAGCGTGACGATCGTCCGTTTCCGCGACGGCGCCGTGGGGAAGACGGCGGCGGTCGTCGACTGCCTCCAGCCCTACTACTTCCACACGCACCTGGTGGGAAGCGAGGGGAGCCTGCTCGACGACCGCTTCCACTCGGCGCGGCTGGCGGCCGACAAGGGGAAATGGAGCCGGATCGCGATGAAGCTCCTCGACTCCGGCGACGTCAGTGATCACCCCTACCAGGCGCAGTTCCAGGCATTTTTCGATTCGATCGAAGCCGGCAAGGAAATGCCGCTGACCGGTTTCCGGGAAGCCGCGCGGACCTTCTCGGTGATCTTCGCCGCCGACGAAAGCGCGGCGCGGGGCGGGGCGCCGGTCAACCCCGTCTGATCGGCGGAGGTCGTCGCTCTGGTAACGGCGAGAATGCCGCTCCGCTGACACGGCAGCTCGCTTCTTCGCCGTCCCTGGTCGACGGTCTGGGCCGTCGACCAGGGACGCGAGAATCAGCGGCGGCGAACTTCGCGGCCCGGCAGCGTCTTCGGCCACTCGTCGTTGGTCAGCCAGACGAGGGCCGTCGAGGTCTTGCCGAGCTCGGCAGCGCCCTTCGGCTGGGCCACCGCAACGGCGCCCGTTCCGCCATGGACGTCGACGCGGAGATGGTTGAACCTGCCGTCGCAGGTCACCAGGCTCTGGTCGTTGGTCGGACGGAATCCGGCCGGAACCTTGCCGAGGACGCGGTCGAGCTGCTTCTTGCTCGACAGCCCCTCGAGCGCAAGTTCCACCGTGTCACCGACCCGGTGGAGGAGGACGCGGTCGACCTTCGAGCCGTTCGGCAACGACATCAGCCCGGTGATCTCGCGGTGACCGCTCGACCGGGTGCCGGTCGCGGGGCCCGGAGGGCCAGCCGGACCCTGCTCGCCGCGGTCCCCCTTCGAGCCGGCGAGGCCGCGCTCTCCCTTGGCGCCGGTGGCGCCGGGGAGGCCCGGCTTTCCATCCTTGCCGTTGACGCCGTTCTTCCCCGGCGCGCCAGCGGGGCCGGCAGCGCCGCGCTCTCCCTTGGCTCCGGCTGGGCCAGGCAGACCCGGCTTTCCATCCTTGCCGGGTGCTCCGGCTGCACCGCGCTCGCCCTTGGCACCGGCCGGTCCGGGGAGGCCCGCCTTGCCGTCGACGCCATTCTTGCCCGCCGGACCTGCAGGGCCCTGCTTCCCGCCGAGGCCGTTCTTCCCCGGCGCACCATCCTTGCCGGCGGGGCCCGCCGGTCCACGTTCACCCTTGGCACCCGCGGGACCCGGGAGCCCGGGCTTCCCGTCGAGGCCATTCTTGCCAGCCGGTCCAACCGGTCCTGTCTTGCCGTCGAGGCCGTTTTTGCCAGCTGGGCCGACCGGTCCGGCTGGGCCGCGATCGCCCTTGGGGCCGATCGCCCCTGGCTTCCCGTCGAGCCCGTTCTTACCAGCAGGTCCAATCGGACCCGGCTTGCCATCGAGGCCGTTCTTGCCAGCAGGTCCAATCGGTCCTGGCTTCCCGTCGAGGCCGTTCTTGCCAGCCGGACCCACTGGCCCAGCGGGCCCACGATCGCCCTTGGGTCCAACCGGCCCGGGCTTGCCATCAAGACCGTTCTTGCCAGCAGGGCCGACCGGTCCTGGCTTGCCGTCGAGACCGTTCTTTCCCGCGGGCCCCGGCAGCCCGTCCTTTCCGGCCGGTCCGATCGGCCCTGGCTTGCCGTCGAGGCCCGGCGGGCCAGACGGGCCGCGCTCACCCTGCGGGCCGGCGGGACCGCGCTCACCCTGCGGGCCGGAGGGACCGCGCTCACCCTGCGGGCCGGCGGGACCGCGCTCACCCTGCGGGCCGGAGGGACCGCGCTCACCCTGCGGGCCGGCGGGACCGCGCTCACCCTGCGGGCCGGCGGGACCGCGCTCACCCTGCGGGCCGCGGGCCCCCGCGACAGCGGCTCCTTCGCTCGCGCCGCCGAAGCCAAACGCTTCACCGAGGCTGGCGATCAGACCCGGGGAGGCCTTGTGGAGGCGACCGAGGTCCACCCACTTGGAGTGCGCGTCGTCCCAGATCCAGAGGATGCCGGCTGCCTCTTCGAACCAGGCGTCGCCCACTGCCCCCTTGCCGGGGAGGCTCGGCGAGTCGTCGATGACACCGAGCAGACGATGGATCGGAGGAAGTTGGCGGCGTGCCATGGGTGTGCAGACCTCTCGCAACCAGAAGGGAAAGGCGTTAATCGGGGGAACGGCGAAGCCCGGGGAACCTGTTTCCCCGAAACGCCACGCCTTTTATTTGGTGCAAATGCCCCAAGCTTCCCAGATTCACAAGTGTGTCAGAAGGTAACGCCGGTGGGGGAGCGGTTCAAGTCGCCGCGTGGGTTGCGTTGACCACCTCGCAACCCCCCCGGGGGCTTGACAGCACCGGGCCGCGCAGGCCCGCTATGGAACACCGGTCGGCTGCCCGCCGGCCGGCCGATGGCTGCCGCTCGCGGTTCTGTCCACGATCCGGGTCCACGCCAACGTGGGGCCCGGTGCCGAGGGCGTGCCGCTCCCCACCGGAAAGGGTGATTCCATGGCCCACGTCGACGCTTCCCGCGTGCCGCGGGGAACGGTGTTCGCGCCGCTGGTGTTCGGCCTCGTCGCGGTGGTCGCCGCAGCGCAGGAATCCGCCGATCCGCGAATGGCGGCGGTCACGCAGGCAGCCGATGCCCGGATTGCCGCGATGGTGTCGGCAGACCCGAAGGCCTTGGCCGACCACCTCTCCCCCGATCTCCGCTACGCCCACTCCAACGGCTCGGTCGACACGCGCGCGTCGTTGCTCGAACTGATCGCGTCGGGGAGGAGCAAGTACCTCGCGATCGAGACACTCGACCGCTCGTTCACGTTCCCCACCGACACCATCGCGCTGGAGTCGGGCAAGGCCCGGTTCCGGGTCGACTCCCCCACCGGGATGATCGACAACGTCCTCTCCTACCTGGCCACATGGCGCCTCGAGGAGGGGCGGTGGCGGTTCCTCGCCTGGCAGTCGGCGCGGATGCCGCAGCCGCTCGTGCCGTCGGGGTTCACACCGCTGTTCAACGGCATCGATCTGGCCGGCTGGCGCGGTCGCCCGCACCTCGATCCCGCCGCCGAGGCAGCGCTCTCCGCCGCCGACCGGACCGCCAAGCAGGCGGAGTGGAACGCCGATCTGGCCCGTCACTGGAAGGTCGAGGGGGGGGAGATCGTCAGCGACGGAGAAGGGGTGTTCCTGACCACCGACCGCGACTACGGCGACTTCGAGCTGCACCTGGAGTGGCTGCTGCCCGACGCCTGTGCCGACAGCGGGATCTACCTGCGCGGCAATCCCCAGGTGCAGATCTGGGATCCGGATTGCGAGCGTGATTTCAAGCATGGCGGCGACAAGGGGTCGGGCGGCCTGTGGAACAACCCCGGCGACACTCCCGGGCGGTTCCCGCTGGTCCGCGCCGACGCTCCCACCGGCCAGTGGAACACGATGCGGATCCGGATGCAGGGCGACCGCGTCGCCGTCGTCCTCAACGGCCGGCTCGTCGTCGACGACGCCCCGCTTGCCAACTTCTTCGCCAAGGGGCAGCCGCTCCCCGCGACCGGGCCGATCCAGATCCAGACGCATGGCGCGCCGATGCGCGTGCGCAACGTCTGCCTCCGCGAACTGCCCACGCTCGAGGGCTCCGGGCCCGGCTGGCGCGACCTCGGGGCCGACGACTTCGAGAACGTCAACGGTGAGCCGGGCACGTGGACATGGACCGGTGGTCTCGTCCACTGCACCGGCCGCCCCGTGGGGGTGATCCGCACGAAGAAACAGGTCAAAAACCTGGAAATGTCGCTCGAATGGCGCCACCTCACCGACGGTGGCAATTCCGGCGTGTTCCTCTGGGCGCCGCCTGCGGTGCTCGAAAACCTCCCCCCGGGGCGGTTGCCGCCCGGCGGCATCGAGGTCCAGGTCCTCGACCATGGCTACACGCGCCGCTACGAGAAGTCGTCGGGCAAGAAGGCCGACTGGTTCACGACCGACGGCGACGTCTTTCCGGTGGGCTCGTCCGACATGACGCCGTTCCCGCCGGCGGCCCCCGGGGGCAAGCGGAGCTTCCCCTCAGCACGGCACTCGCGCGGCACGCCGGAGTGGAACCACTACTACATCCGCGCGATCGACGGCGAAGTCCGCCTGTGGGTCAACGGCCACGAGGTCTCGGGCGGCACCGGCTGCAAGCCGGCCGAGGGGCACCTGTGCCTGGAGTCGGAGGGCGCCCCGGTGGAGTTTCGGCGCCTGCGGATCCGGGAGCTCCCCTGACACCCGTGCCGCGGGTCGTGCGGTCGTTGCCCGAGGGGGCGGCGGTCGCACCGCATCGGCACGCGCGGTACAAACCATGCCTGTTTCATCCCCCGAGGAGCATGCGATGACGAGCCCCCGGACCGGCGGACGATGGATTGCGGCGCTGATCGTCGTGGTGGCGTGTGGCGCGACCTCGTCGCACGCCGAGGAAGGGTTCACGCCCTTGTTCGACGGCAAGGGCCTCGCCGGCTGGCAGGGGGACGTGAACGGCTACGAGGTGGTCGACGGTGAGATCCGCTGCCGCAAGGGGGCCGGCGGCAAGCTCCTCACCACGGGGGAGTACGGCGACTTCGTCCTCCGCTTCGACTTCCGGCTCACACCCGGTGCCAACAACGGCCTCGGGATCCGGGCGCCCGTCGATGGTGACGCCGCGTTCGTCGGCATGGAGCTGCAGATCCTCGACGACGGCCACGAGAAGTACAAAACGATCGCCCCCTGGCAGGCGCACGGCTCGGTCTACGGCGTGGTCGCCGCGAAGCGTGGTGCCCTGAAGCCGACCGGTGAGTGGAACAGCCAGGAGGTCACCGTCCAGGGCTCGAAGATCAAGGTCGTCCTCAACGGCCAGACGATCGTCGACGCCGACATCGCCGAGTTCCGTGACGGCAAGGCGACGCTCGACGGCAAGGAGCACTCCGGCCTGAAGCGGACCACCGGCCACGTCGGGTTCCTCGGCCACGGCGACGAGGTCCACTTCCGCGAGATCCGCATCCGCCCCTTGGCCAAGGGCTGACGCCGATGACCGGCCGGTGCCGTCGCCGCGCCGGCTCACGACCGCGGCGAGCGCCGCCGGGAGGCACGATGGCGGCACGGTTCCGGTGGGCGCTGCTCCTGACGGCCGCCACGGCGGCTCACGGATCGGCGGCGGAGGGGCTGGCGATCCGTGAGCCGCGCCCCCACGAGGTGGTCCAGCGGACTCGTTTCACCCCGGGCCCGACGCCGGCCGAGCCGGTGTCGCGGGGCTCGGCGATCGTCACGCTCGTGCTCGACGGCGTGCCCCCCGGTGTCGCCTCCGCGCGGATCCGTGCGGTGCCCTGCAGCGATCCGGAGGCCGATGTCGCCTGGAGCCGGGTCGATCTCGACGCGCCGACGGCGGATGGCGCGCGGCGCGGCCGGGTGGCAGTCGCGGCCGGGGGCTGGTATCGCCTCGAGGCGATGGTCGACGACGCGCCGGGCGAGCCGCGGACGGCGGCCGTCGAGCCGTTCGGGGTCGGCGAGGTGTGGCTCGTCGCCGGTCAATCGTGTGCCACCAACACCAACGACGAGCGTCTCGTCGTCGGCGATCCCCGGCGGCGCGTGGCGGCGTGCGGCGGCGACGGATCGTGGTGCGTTGCCGACGACCCCCAGCCGACCCCCGACGGCAGCGACGGCGGTTCGATCTGGCCCGCGGTTGGCGACGAAATCGTCCGCGCGTTCGGGGTTCCTGTGGGGTTTCGCAACGTGGCCTGGGTTGGCACGTCGACGGCGCGCTGGCAGCCCGGCGGGGAGCTCCACTCGCGCCTCGTGACGGCCGGCAAGGAGCTGGGCCGGTTCCGCGCGGTGCTTTGGCAGCAGGGGGAATCGGATGTCATCGAGGGGACCTCGACCGACGACTACGTCGCCGCCATGCGCCGGATCCGCGGGGCCGCGGTCCGGGGCTGGGGCTTCGAGCCCCCCTGGCTGTGCGCCATGTCGACCCACCATCCGACCGTGTACGACGATCCGCCCGGCGAAGCGCGGATCCGTGCCGCGGTCGATCGCCTCGCCGTCCTCCCTGGGTTCGGTGCCGGCCCCGACACCGACACCCTGCGCGGCGACATGCGCGGTGGGCCGGGCTCGCGCCGGCATTTCAGCGGCCCCGGGCAGCGCGGTGCCGCACGGCTCTGGGCCGGCGTACTCACCGAGCGACTCCAGCGCCCCCCGAAGGGGATCGAAGCCGCGTCGTGGCTGCTTCCCGACCTCGATCTGCGTGCGCCCCCCTGGGCGTCGGTGGTTGTCAGCCGCGAGAGCAGCGTGCTGCGGGGGGTGGCGGCAGGCACGGAGGCTCGCGCGCGGCTGGCCTATCCGGCCGAGCGGATCGTCGCCGTGACGACGGCGCACGAGGGAACCCCGATCGTCGCGCCGGGAGGGTTCACGCACGTCGCGGGGAGCACCGAGATCCGGTTCCACGCGCCCCTGCCCGTGCCGCCGATCCTCGATGCCGACCGCTACCTGCCCGCCGGAGCCGAACACTCGTACCGCCACCGCACCGGCCAACCCGACATCAACCTCCTCTACCGGCCCGGTCGCTGGTTTCACGACCGCGACGTCGAGATCACCTACCGGCGCGTGCCGGGGCCGGCGCCCGACGTTGTCCATGGCCACCTGCCGCGGACCCGTGCCCGGCTCGGCACCGCCGGCGGTCTCGTGGTCGCCGTCAGCGGCGACAGCATCGCCACCGGCCTCGACGCGTCGGCAACGACGGCGACGGCGCCGTTGCAGCCCGGGTGGGCCGATCTGGTCGTCGCCTGGCTGCGGGTCCACGCCGCCGCCGACGTGACGCTCGTCAACCGCGCGGTGGCCGGTTGGAGCGTGGCCAACGGTGTCGCCGACGCCGACGCGCTGCTCGACGCACGCCCCGACCTGGTGATCGTGGCCTACGGCATGAACGACGTCGGCCGCCGCGACCCGGACTGGTTCCGCGGGCAAACCACGGCCCTCGTCGCCCGCTGCCGGGAGCGGCTCCCCGATTGCGAGGTTCTTCTCGTCGCCTCGATGCTCGGCAACGACGAGTGGGTCCACACGCCGCGCGAGATGTTCCCGCGCTACCGCGACGAGCTGCGCTCGCTCGTCGCGCCGGGCGTGGCGCTGGTCGACATGACAACGGTGTGGGAGGAGCACCTGCGTTCCAAGGAGACGTTCGATCTCACCGGCAATGGCCTCAACCACCCCAACGACCACGGGCACCGGCTGTACGCCCAGGGGATCCTCGAGGCGTTGGCGGGGCGCGGCCCGGGCGACTGAGCCGCGACCCGGTCAGTCGGCCGGGCCGGCGAGGATCCGGTCGTTCTCGCTGTCGACCACGACCAGCCTGCCCTGCGGGTCGATCGCGGCACCGTGCGGGCGGTCGAGCTGCGTCGAGCGCCAGTCGGCGCCGACGGCAGTGCCCGCCTGCGTCGGCACGCCGGCCACCGTCGTGATCGTGCCGGCCTGCGGATCGAACCGCCGGATGCAATGGTTCTCGGTGTCGACCACGAGCACGCGGCCGGCGCCGTCGAGCGCCACGTACTTTGGCCCGGCGAGGAGGGCGTCGGCCGCCGGGCCGCCGTCGCCCCCGTAGCCCGCCCGGCCGGCGGCGTTGACCACCGTCCGCAGCCGGCCGTCGCGGATCGCCACCAGCGCGTTGCCCTCGCGCAGCGCCAGGTAGATCGTGCCGTCGGGAGCCCGGCAGGCGGCCCGCGGACCGGCCAGCGGTGATTCGGTCGCGACCGCGCCGTCGAGCGGGCGCCCCGCGGTGCCGTTTCCGGCCACCGTCGTCACCGTGCCGGCGGCGAGGTCGATCCGGCGGAGGCGCGCGTTGCGGATGTCGCAGACGAGCAGTCCACGGCCGTCTGGCTCCAGGGCGCAGCAGTAGGGCTGGTTGAACGCGGCCGCCGTCGCCGGTCCCCCGTCGCCGCCGGAGCCCGCCGCGCCGGTGCCGGCGAGCACCCGTACCGTGCCCGACGCCGGGTCGAACGCACGGATCACGTGGTTGAACGTGTCGGCCAGGTAGACGGCGCCGTCGCGACCGATCGCCAGATCGTGGAGGCCATGGAATCGCTGGTCGGCTCCGGGGCCGGCGGTGACTGAAAACGGCGGCTGCTTGGTGTCGGTGACGTGGAACGTGCCGGCGAGGAACTCCGGGGCCCCGCCCCCGGCCGGTATGCGGAACAGCCGGTTGCCACGCATGAACTCGACCCCGTGGAGCCGTCCGGCGGCGTCGAACGCGACGGCGAACGGTTCGTTGACCAGGGCGGGATCGGGCTGCCGGCCATGGCGGCCGCCGGGCGCTCCGACGACGACCTCGATCCCCGGTGCCGCCGCAGGGAGGAGGAGCAGGGCGAGACCGACGACTCGGATGACCGGCAGGCAGCTCATGGCGACGGCCCTGGAATGGGGTGGAAGCGGGAGCGGCGCGATGGCACGCCGGCGGCCGACGTTGTCGCCGCGGCCGACGCCGCAGGTCAAATTGCCGGCCGGGGGCCCGCGGGCCAAAATAGGTAATTCCCCACAGGACTTTGCCGTGGTCCGAACCGCCCGCCCCCGTGCCGGTCATGTGCCGAGTTGGACGCTGGTCGCGGCCTGCTGGGCGGGGCTGGTGGTCGCTGTCTCGGGCGCGGCCGCGGAGCCGCCTCCGGGGGGAACCTCCGCCGCGGCGCTCTCGCACTTCGAAGCCCACGTCCGTCCGCTGTTGGTCGCGCGCTGCCAGCGCTGCCACGGCGAACGCGAACAGAAGGGGGGCTTGCGCGTCGACGGGCTCGTCGGCCTGCTCCGTGGGGGGGATTCCGGGCCGGCGATCGTCGCCGGCGAGCCGGCGGCGAGCTTGCTCGTGGCGGCGGTCCGCCACGACGGCCTCGCGATGCCCCCCGACGGGCGGCTGGCAGACGGGGAGATCGCCGCGCTCGAAAGCTGGATCGCTGCCGGGGCCCCCTGGACGGGCACCGCGCCGGCGGCCGAACTGATCGCCGCCGGGCTCCCCGCGGACGACGTCGCGGCGGGACCGCGCCCGCGCTCGTGGCGCGACGGCATCACGGCCGCCGACCGCGCTCACTGGGCCTACCGCCCTCTCGTGCGTCCGCCGCTACCGCCTCCGACCACCGCTGCCACCACCGACCATCCGGTCGACCGGTTCATCGACGCCGCGCTCGCCGGCGCGGGGCTCGTGCCGGTCGGCCCGGCCGCGCCCGACGTGCTCGTGCGGCGGTTGTCGTTCGACCTCCTCGGCGTGCCTCCGACACCGGTCGAGACCGCGGCCTTCGCCGCCGATCCGGCTCCCGACGCCTCCGAGCGGCTCGTCGATCGGCTCCTCGCCGATCCGCGCCGCGGCGAGCGGATGGCGCGGCATTGGCTCGACCTGGCGCGCTACGCCGAGAGTGACGGGTACCGGCAGGATGCCTTCCGGCCCACCGTCTGGCGCTACCGCGACTTCGTCGTCGGTGCGTTCGCGGCCAACATGCCGTTCGACCGGTTCTTGCAGTGGCAGATCGCCGGCGACGAGATCGCGCCGCAGGATCCGGCCGCCCTGGTCGCGACCGGCTTCCTCCGGCAGACCCCGTACGAATACAACCAGGTGGACGCCGTCGGCCAATGGACGGCGATCCTCACCGAGGTCACAGACGTCGCCGGCGACGTCTTCCTGGCGACGGGGATGGGCTGCGCCCGCTGCCACGACCACAAGTTCGATCCCGTTCCGCAGGCCGACTACTACCGCCTCCAGGCGTTCTTCGCCGCGCTCGACTGGCGCGACGATGCCGTCGTCGATCCTCCGGGCACGCCGGCGTTGACCGCGGCGCAGCAGGCCTACGCGGCCCGGGTGGCCGAGTACCGTGCGAGGCTGGCGACCATCGAGGAGGGCGCGCGGTTCCCGGCGGCGTGGGCCGGCCAACTGCCCCTGTCGCGCTTCCCTGAATCGACGCAGGAGATGATCCTCCGCGAGCCGCAGCGCCGCGCGCCCTGGGAGGAGCAGATCGTGCGCCTCGCCTCCCGGCAGTTGAAGTTCACGCCGCCCGGGCTCGGGGGTGAGGACCAGCGCTGGCACCAGTGGCTCACGGAGGAATTGGCCGCGTTCGAGAAGGAGCACGCCGCCGACAAGCCGCCGGCGCCGGCGCTGGCTGCGGTCGCCGGTGACGTCGGCCCCCGCGCTCCGCCGACGCGGATTCCCGGCGGGGGCCCGGTCGAGCCGGGCGTGCCCGCGGTCCTCGGCGGCACGGGCGCGACGATCGAGCCGATCACCGCCGCGCCGGGCAGGCGCGGGTCGACCGGTCGGCGCCGGGCGCTGGCGGAGTGGCTGACCTCGGCGGCCAATCCGCTCACGCCGCGCGTCGTCGCCAACCGCGTCTGGCAGTGGCACTTCGGCCGCGGGCTCGCTGCCAATGCCAGCGACTTCGGCCGTCTCGGCGGCGCTCCCGACCATCCCGAGCTGCTCGATTGGCTCGCGGTCGAACTCGTCGAATCGGGCTGGGACGTCGCCCGGCTCGAACGCCTGATCCTCACCAGCGCCGCCTACCGCCGCACCTCGCGCCTCGCTGCCGACGATCCGGCCGTCGCCCGTGGCCGTGCCGTCGACCCCGACAACCGCCTCTGGTGGCGCCAGGATTGCCGCCGGCTCGACGCCGACCAGGTCCGCGACGCGGCCCTCGCCGTGTCGGGCGAGCTCGAACCGACGGTCGGCGGCCCGAGCGTGCCGCCGACGGCGCCGCGCCGCAGCCTCTACGTGACCGCGTTCCGCAACACGCGCGACGCTCTCGGCGAGGCGTTCGACGCCCCCGACGGCTACGCCAGCTGCGCGCGGCGCGAGGCCACCACGACCGCGACGCAGGCCCTGTTCCTCGTCAACGGCGAATGGCTCCTCGCCCGCGCCCGGGCGCTGGCGCTGGCGATCGAGCGCGACTCGGCCGCCGGGCCGGGCGCCGACGCCGACCGCGCCGCCGCCGCCCTGCGGCGCGCCACCGGACGCGAGCCGCCGGCGGCCGCGGTCGCGGAGGCGGCGGCGTTCCTCGCCGCCCAGCAGCGGCTGCTCGATGCCGATGCGTCGACGCAGCTGGCCGGATTCACGCGGCGGATGCCGCAGCGCGATGGCCTCGCCGCGGTCTTCGATCCCGCCGGGGAGGCGCCGGTGCTGGCGCTGCCGGGAGCCGCCCCGGCGACGTCGCCCGACGGCTTCACGCTCGAGGCCGCGGTGCTCCTCGAGTCGGTGGCCGGCGATGCCACCCCGCGCACGATCGCCGCCGCCTGGAACGGCAACGCCAAGGAGCGCGGGTGGGCGCTGGGCGTGAGCGGATCGACGGGCCGGCTCGCGCCGCAGTCGCTCGTCCTCCACCTGGCGGGCGGGACCGGCGCCGTGGAGACGGTCGCTCCCGAGATCCGCCTCGAGGTGCAGCGCCCCTACGCGATCGCCGTCAGCGTGCGCCCCGCCGTGGGCGGCCCCGGCGAGGCGCTGTTTTTCGTCCTCGACCTTTCCGACAACGATGCCGCGCCGGTCGAGCGCCGGATGCCGCTCGCCGCGCCCGGGCCGTTCACCGGCACGGCACCGTTCACGATCGGTGGGCGCGACGGCACCGCCGGCGCCCCCTGGGCGGGGCTGATCGACGACGTCCGGCTCACCGCCGCGGCGCTCGGGCGGGAGCAGTTCCTCCCCGAGCCGGTGCCCGGCGTCGTGGGGCACTGGACGTTCGAGGAGCGCCCCGGGTTCTTCGCCGATGCCTCCGGGCAGGAACGGGCGCTCGAGCGCCCCGGCGTCCGCCGGCCACCGGTGGCCGACGTCCCGCGCTACGAGGCCCTCGTCGATCTGTGCCACGTCCTCCTCTCGTCGAGCGACTTCCTGTATGTCGAATGACGGCGAACCGATCGGACCGTCCCCCAGCGGCCGCCGCCACTGGCTGCGGACCGCGGGCTGCGGCTTCGGCCTGACGGCGCTGGCGGCGCTCGACGCGGAGGCCGACGATCCACTCGGCGCGCGCCTGCCGCATCATCCGGCGCGGGCACGGAGCGTGATCTTCCTGTTCATGGAAGGGGGACCGAGCCACCTCGACCTGTTCGACCCCAAGCCGCTGCTCCGCGATCTGGCCGGGGAGCGGATCCCGGCGAGCTTCGCACCGCCGATCACGGCGATGGGGGAGAGCCAGTCGCCGCTCCTCGCCGACAAGCGCGTCTGGCGGCGCCACGGCCGGTGCGGGGCCTGGGTCAGCGACTGGATGCCGCACGTCGCCGGACATGTCGACGAGTTGGCGATCATCCGCTCCTGCGTCGCCGACGGCATCAACCATTCCGGCGGAGTCTGCCAGATGAACACCGGCGCCGTCCTCGGCGGCCGGCCGAGCCTCGGCGCATGGTGCGTGTACGGCCTCGGCACCGAGAACGCCGACCTGCCGGCATTCGTGGTGATGCAGGACAGCGACGGGCAGGTGGTGAACGGCCCGCGGAACTGGGGCGCCGGCTTCATGCCGGCCGTCTACCAGGGAACACGCGTCGGCGGCACGCCGCCGATCCCCAACCTCTCGGCGCCGCGCGGTCTGTTCGCGGAGCGCCAGGAGGGGAAGCTCGACCTCCTCGGACGGATCAACGGCCGGGCGGCCGCGGCCTTTCCGGACCACAGCGAACTCGCGGCCCGGCTCCGGACCTACGAGTTGGCCCACCGGATGCAGGCCGCGGCGCCGGCGGCCGTCGATCTCGCCGCGGAGACCGCCGCCACCCACCGCCTCTACGGCCTCGACGACGACGTCACCGCGCCGTTCGGCCGCACCTGCCTGCTCGCCCGGCGGCTCGTGGAGCGCGGCGTGCGGTTCGTGCAGCTGTACCACGGCGCGGGCAGCAAATGGGACGCCCATTCGGGGATCGAGAAGAACCATGGCGAGCTGTGCCGCAAGGTCGACCGGCCGATCGCCGGGTTGCTCGCCGACCTCCGCCAGCGCGGGCTGCTCGACTCGACGCTCGTCGTCTGGGGGGGCGAATTCGGGCGGACGCCGATGAGCGAGAAAGGGAATGGCCGCGACCACAACCCGTCCGGATTCACGATGTGGATGGCCGGCGGCGGCGTGCCCGGTGGGGTCACGATCGGTGCCACCGACGAGCTCGGCCTCCACGCCGTCGAGGACCGGATGCACGTCCACGACCTCCACGCGACGATCCTGCGGATCCTCGGCCTCGATCATCGCCGGCTGGTGTGGATGGCGCAGGGGCGCCCCGAGCGACCCACGCTCAACGAGGGGGTGCCGCACCCGCTCCTCGCCGGGTGAAGCAGGCGCTCAGACGCCGGCCGGCCAGTATTCGGCGATCTTGCCACGGAGGAAGATGACGCTGCGGGCCAGCTGATCCACGCCGTCGACGCCGTCCTCGATGCTGATCCACCCGGCGAAGCCTCGGGCACGCAGTTCGGTGAAGATCGCGTCGTAGTCGTTGAGTCCCTTTCCGATCTCGCCGTGGCGGAGGCGGCGGGCGTAGCCCTGGCTGCCCCCCTCCTCGCGGCGCAGGTCGTCGAGCGTGCCCTCGATCAGGAAGCGGTCGCTGGCGTGCATCGTGACCACGCGGTGGGAGACGCGGCGGAGCAGGTCGAGCGGATCGTCGCCGGCGAGGTAGGCGTTGGAAGGATCGTAGTTGACGCCGAACCCGGCGTCCGGGATCCGCTCGACGAGGCCGACGAAGGCGTCACGCCGCTGGGCGAACTCGGGATAGTCCCAGAAGTCGTCCTTGTAGTGGTTCTCGAGGACGAGCGTCACGCCCCGGCTGCGGGCGTGGGGCAGGCAGGCCCGGATGCAGTCGGCGGCGAGGTCGAGCCCCGCCGCCTCCGCCAGCTCCGGGCGGCGCTGGCCGGAGAGGACGCGGCAGAACGACGCCCCCAGGGCGTGGGCGGTGTCGATCCACTGGATCTGCCGCTCGATCTGGGCGCGGCGGAAGCCGGCATCGGGATGGGTGAAGTCGGGGGAGCAGCAGAACATCGGGATCGTCATCCCGCGCTCCTCGACCATCCGGCGGAATCCCGGCCAGCGGGCCGCGTCGGCCATCTCGAGGAACCCGGCGTACCACTCGAGCCCGTCGAGGTCGAGCGTCGCGGCGAGGTCGATCCACTCGGCCAGCCGCATGCTGCCGTCGCGGCACAGCGCCTGCATGTAGGCCTTGGGAAACGCTGCCAGCCGCGGGCGCGGGGATGCGGTCATGGGGAGGGGGCCTTCGGGGCGAGGTACTTGAGCGGGTTGCGGCCGATGACAGGGTATTGTTCGAGGTCGCAGACCTGGCCGCTGACCGGTCCCGACTCGTCGGCGAGGAAGCCGACCGCGACGGCGGCGATCTCCGCCGGCGTGAACAGCCGCCCCGACGGGGCGAATTCGCGCGGGATCCGCCGCTCCCATTCGGCCTCGAACCCCTGGCTCCGTTTCCGCGAAGATTCGTTCTCCGTGAGCACCCAGCCGGGGTTGATTTGGTTGACGCGGATCCCCTCCTCGCGGAACAGCACGTCGCCGAGGTTGCGCGTCAGCGTCGCCAGCGCGCCTTTCGACATCGAGTAGGGGAGGAGGTTGGGCTCGCCGCTCCAGGCGTTGATGCTGCCGATGTTGAGGACGGCGCCGCGGGTGGCGGCGAGCGCCGGCAGCGCCGCCTGGACGAGGAGCAGCGGCACCAGCGCGTTGACGCGCATCACGCGCTCGAACAGCGCGGCGTCGGTGGAGCGGACGTCGCCGGTGACGACCGCGGCCGCGTTGTTGACGACGGCGTCGAGTCGGCCGAAGTGGTCGACGGCCAGATCGACGAGCGTCCGCGGGCAGTGGGCCTCGGTCAGCTCGCCGACGTGGCCCACGCCCCGCGCGACACCGTCGGCCGCACCGACCGCGGCCACCACACCGGCGACGAGGTCGGGCTCGAGACCGTGGACGACGACCCGCGCGCCCTCGGCGGCCGCGCGGAGGGCGATCGCGCGGCCGATTCCGGTCGCGCTGCCGGTGACGATCACGACCTTGTCGGCGAGGCGCATCGGCAGGCTCCAAGGGGCACCGATCTTACCGGCGCCGGCGATCAGCCCGGCAGCGGGACCCCGGCGATGATCGTGCGGCGGACGGCCAGCCGCCGCGAAAGGAGGAGGATGTCGGCCCGCTTGCCGGGCTCGAGGCTCCCGACCTCGGCGGCGATCCCGGCCCGTTCGGCGGGGGTCAGGCTGGCGAGGCGGATCACCGTCGGCAGGTCGGCGCGGGTCGCGGACTGCATCGTGCGCACGCAGTGGTCCATGCCGACGACCGAACTGGCCAGCGAGCCGGCGGCCCGGCCGACGGAGCCATCGCTCTCGAACCAGCTGCCTCGGGCTTCGTGGCCGAACCGGTAACGCCCCGGCGGCATGTCGAGGGCCCGGCTTGAGTCGGTCACCAGGCACAACCGGCGCGGCCCGAGCATCGAAAGGGCGAAGGCGAGCAACTCCGGGCCGAGGTGGGCGCCATCGGCGATCACCTCGGTCCCCATCTCCGGCGTGGCGAGCACGAACTGCTCCATCCCCGCCTCCATCGGCGTCCCGCAGCGGGCGCGGAGCGAGGTCACGGAGCTCATCGCGCACCAGAAGTGATCGACGTGGCGCACGCCGGCGCGGAACGCGGTGGCCATCTCTCCCCAGGTGGCATTGGAGTGGCCGCAGGTCACGAGGCAGCCGCGCCGCGCCGCGGTGCGGTAGAACGCCACCGCCCCCGGCAGTTCGGCGGCGCAGGTGGCGATCCGCACCAGATCGTCACGGAACCAGCCGCGGTACTCGCGCGGCAGGGGATCACGGCGGCCTGAGGATGGGTGGCAGCCGACCTTGTCGGCGGCGAAGTAGGGACCGTAGACGTGGACCCCGGCGATCCGCGCCCCCGCGGCGGGGGTCCAGGAGTCGCGCACCGCGCGGCAGGCCGCCAGCAGCGCCGCGATCTCGGCCGGGGCGCCGGTCGTGGTGGTGGGAAACAGCGTCGTCGTCCCGTGCCTGGCATGGCAGGCGAGGACGCGGCGCACCGCATCGGGCGTGGCATCCATGAAGTCGGCGCCGCCACCACCATGGACGTGGAGGTCGACGAATCCGGGGGCGATCAGGCCCCCCCGGGCGTCGATGGCGGTCACGCCGGCGGGCCGGGCTGCCAGCGGGCCGACCGCGACGATCCGGCCGCCACGGCAGACGACGCTCCCCTCCGGCACGAGCCGATCGGGGAGGACGAGCGTGCCGCCGTGGACGACGAGGTCGCCGGCGGCGGGGGTGGGGGGAGTGGCCACGGAGGGCGTTCAGGTCGGGGCGAGGACGCTCTTCACCACCGCTCCGGAGTGCATCTGCTCGAAGGCATCGTGCCAGTGCTCGAACGACCAGACGCCGCCGATGATCGGGCGGACATCGAAACGTCCCGACGACAGCAGCGCGATGACTCGCTCCCAGATCGGCCAGTTGTGGCTGAAGCTCCCCTGGAGGGTGACGTTCTTCTGGACGAGCGGATCGAGGCTGAAGCCCAGCGGCGCCCGCCCCCACCCCACCTTGCTGATCCAGCCGGCTGGGCGGACGAGGTCGAGCGCGGCCTGGAGCGTGGCGCTGACGCCGGCTGCGTCGATGACGCCGTCGCAGCCGAGGCCGTCGCGGGCCAGCGCCCAGTCGCGGGCGTCGCCGACGATCGGCTCGCAGCCGTACCGCCGCGCGACCTCGAGCCGCGTGGTGTCGCCGGCCAGACCGACGACGGCCACGTCGGCCCCACACAGCCTCGCCATCGCCGCGCAGAGAATCCCGATCGTGCCCGGGCCGAGGACGACGACGCGGTCGCCGGGTTCGATCCGTGCGTTCTTCACCACGGCCGAGTAGGCGACGCAGCAGGGCTCCGTCAGGCAGGCCTGCTCGAACGGGAGATGGTCGGGGATGGCGTGGAGGATCCGGGACGGGACGCGGACAAAGCGTGTCATCGCACCGTCGACGCCGTAGCCGAACCCTTTCCGCGACGGGTCGAGGTTGTAGAGCCCGCGCCGCGAGAGTGGGCAGTCAGGATCGATGACCGCCGCGGTCTCGCTGACGACGCGCGCGCCCTCGCGCCAGCCGCGGACCTCGCTCCCCACCGCTGCGATCGTGCCGCAGAACTCGTGGCCGAGGACGACTGGATAGTTGACCTGCCAGGAATGGTCGCCGGTCCACTGGTGGAGATCGCTGCCGCAGACGCCGACGTTGGCGACCTCGAGGAGGACGTCGGTGTCTCCGATGGCCGGCGGCGTGACGTCGCGGAGCTCGACCGAGCCGCGGGCGGCGGCGAAGTTGACGACGGCGGTGGGCATCGGGACGGCCTCGGAAGGCGGGGGGCGGTCAGGGCGCGGTCAGGCCCCCGGGCTGCGGTCGGGGACGCGCTGGGAATGGACGGCGTCGCAGATCATTCGCAGCGACGCGGCAAGGTTGCCGTCGGCGGTGCGGAAGGCGTCGGCGTCGATCGTCAGCGGCGCCCCGAGCACGACCAGCGGCGCGCCGTAGGACGGGCAGGCGATCGCCTGCTCGAGCGACAGGCCTCCCACCGCCTGGACCGGCACACGGACCGCGGCGACGACCTCGCGGAGTTGGTCGAGGGGGCTGGGCATGCGCCGGCCCGCGGCGGCGATCCCGCGCCGTTCGTCGTAGCCGACATGGTGGACGACGTAGTCGCAGCCGAGGTCCTCGAGCCACTTCGCCCCGGCGACCATGTCGGGGCAGACCATGTTGTCGCCCATCACCTTGGCACCGAAGTCGGCCCCCGCCCGGACAACGCACTTGATCGTCTCTTCGTGCGCGCGGGCCATGACGACGACATGGGTCGCGCCCGCCTTGGCCATCATCTCCGCCTCGAGGTAGCCGCCGTCCATCGTCTTCAGGTCGGCGACGATCGGCACCCCCGGAAATGCCTGCCGCAGCGCGCGAACGCCGTGCAGCCCCTCGGCGAGGATCAAGGGTGTGCCCGCCTCCAGCCAATCGACCCCGGCGCCGAGCGCCATCGCGGCGGTCGCCAGCGCCTCGTCGAGGTTCGTGAGGTCGAGCGAGATCTGGACGATCGGTCGCATGGTGCGTGTCAGTCGTGGTATTCGTACTTGAACCGCCCCGGCATCGGCACGGGGTAGCTGAAGTCGGGACCGAGCGTGACCGGTGCCGGCGAGTCGGCGGTGAACGTCGCCACGCCGGCGGTCATGTCGTCGGGGCTGTTGAGCAATTCGTCGAACGTGACCGCCTTCCCGGTGTGGGCCGCCACACGCCCCATCGCCGTCGCCAGGCTCGCCTCCGCCCCGCGGACGGCTTCGTTGTAGGGCTCGTCGGCGAGGATCGCAGCGACGAGGTGCTCCCACTCGCGGCGGTAGGGATTGGGCTCCGGCTGCTCGGCCGTCCAGACGAGATTGTCCTTCTCCGACTTCTGTCCCTTGTAGATCGCGCACTTGGCGGGGGAATGGCCGCTGGCGGAGATCGTGAATGCCCCCTTCGTGCCCTGGCCGAAGACGCCGAACTTCTGGTCGCAGTTCTTCGTGTGCCGACCCGAATAGAAGAACTTCGTCCCGTCGTCGAACGTGTATTCGACGGCGTAGTTGTCGAAGTTCTGGTCGTCGAGCCGTCCCTTGTAGTGCCGTCCGCCGGTGGCCTCGGCCTTCACCGGCCAGCCCCCCTTCATCCAGCACACCTCGTCGATGTGGTGGACGTAGTAGTCGCTGTAGATCCCGCCGCTGGCCCAGAGGAAGCCGTGGAACCGCCGGATCTGCCAGAGCAGTTCGCTGAGCCCTTCGGGCGGACCGGGAAACAGTTCGAAGCTCTGGGCCGGCGTGTGCATCCGGTAGCCGCGGAAGTCCATCAATTCCCCCGCCTCGCCGGCGCGGAGCCGGTCGAACAGTTCGCGGCGGCGGTCGCAGTGGCGGCACATCAGCCCGACGCCGACCTTGAGTTTCTTCTCGTCAGCCTTGGCGGCCAGTTCGATGATCCGCTTGGTGCTCGGGCCGTCGATCGAGACCGGCTTCTCCATGAACACGTGGCAGCCCCTCTCGATCGCCTTGGCGAAGTGAGCCGCACGGAAGGCGACCGGCGTCGCGAAGATCGCGATCCCGCCGGGCGCGAGCGACTCGATCGCCTTGTCGTAGGCGTCGAAACCGATGAACACCCGGTCGTCCGGGACGTCGACCTGATCCTTGAACTGCTCGCCGATCGAACGGCGGACGATCTCGGCGCGGTCCTTGAAGACGTCGGCCAAGGCGACGATCTTGACCGGCTTGCCCGACACCGAGAGGGCGTCGACCGCCGCGCCGCCGCCACGACCGCCGCAGCCGATCAGCGCCGCCGGGATCTGGTCGCTGCCGGCGGCATGGACCGCCGGAGCGCGGAGGGCGAGCACGGTCCCGGCCGCCGACGCGGCAGCGATGCCACGGCCGAGGAAGTCGCGCCGCGACGGTCGCGTGGCCACGACCGGACGCCGTGGCAGGATCGGTTGGATGGCCATGCGAGCCTCCGAATATGGAAGGAATCGGTTTTGCCGTCGGTCGGCAGGATCCCACCGCGGCCTCGCGGCCGCCAGTCTCCCCACACCGATGGCGGCGAGTGTACCTGGCGCCGGACGACACGAAAACGCCCCGCCGACGGCCGGAGAACCGGTCGCTGGCGGGGCGCCCGAAGGCCCGTCGATTGCCAGCCGCTCACGCCGTCCGGGTGATGCTCTGAGGTGTGATCGGCCGGCCGGTCGGTGAGACGCTGATCGCGTTGAGCGAGACGCTCGTCATTGCGGCGATCAGCAGCGCCGTGGTGACGCGCCGTTTCTTGCGCATGCCGGCGACGCAGGCGCCTACCAAACCGACGCCGGCGAGCATCATCGTCGACGGCTCCGGCACGGCGACGCCGACGAGCATGTTGTTGACGGTGACGTAGGTGTTCGTGTCGTTGGGAAACGAACCTGCCGACACGTAGTTCACCCGCAGCGACGTGATCGGCTCGATCGGATTCACGTACGACGCGAAGCCGATATAATTGTCGCTCGGCGACGTCCCGGTGGTGACCGAAAAGGTCTGCGCCGTCGCGTTGTTGACCGAGATCGAGATCGTCCCGCTGACCAGTTGCCCGGTGTCGAAATTCCATAGTGAGAAATTGGCGCCAACGGCGGTCGGTAGGCGCAGACCGTCACCGGTCAGGGGCGTGATGATCAGGGTCTTCGTGGCGGTGTCCAATCCGGCAGCCGACAGACCGACCGGGGTCTGCACGAAGCCGAAGCTCCCCGACGTGGTGAGCTGGTACTGATAGCCATTGACGGCATTGGGAGTCGGGAACGTCAGCGGTTCGGTCGTGGGATTGGTTCCCGAGACGCCGAACGACGCGGCGTACCGGTTCGTGCCGCCGGCGACGACCGTGTTGGTGAACCACGACTGGGCCCCCGGCCCGGAAAACGTCTCGATGGTGCCGGCGACCGTCGGGCCGGCGCAGGCGATCATCGACACCGCCGTCACGAACCATCCGCTCCACCGCGCGCAATGGCGACCCTGGCTGGACATGGCCAGTCATCTCCTCTCGGGACTGAGTCGCGCTGCCCCAGCGCAGAACTCGTCCAAGCACTGTGCAAGCCGTGTGCCAGCAAGGCGGAATCGGGAGAAGACAGGCTTAATTGGCGAAAAACGACGCAGAAACGAGAGTTTTTTCCGCGTCGGACTTCAGGTGACGCGGCGACGGGAGCGCCACCTGGGGCGAATCGCTCCACTTCGCCAGGCCGCGGGCGGCGTTGATCGCCCCAGCGATCCGCTCAGCCGCTCAGCTCCACGACGGCATAGCAGATCATGTGGAGGATGTTCATCTGGGCATCCTCGACCCGGCCGTAGTGATGGTCGTCGACCACGAGCACGTGGTCGCACAGATCGGCCAACCGGCCCCGCTTGCCGCCGACGAGGGCCAGGGTTGCGAGCCCCTCGCGGCGCGCGTACTCGGCGGCCTTCACGAGGTTCGGCGAGTTGCCGCTGACGCTCGCCAGGATCAGAACGTCACCGGCGGCGGCATGGTTGCCCAGTTGACGGACGAAGATGTCCTCGTAGGCGTAGTCGTTGCCGATCGCGGTGATCCACGAGACGTTGTCGGCGAGGGACAGCACACGGAACGGTCGCCCCGCCGCTTCGGAGGCGTTTTTTCCGAGGTCGGTGACGAAATGGGACGCGTTGGCCGCACTGCCGCCGTTGCCGCAGACGAAGATCCTCTTCCCCTCGCGCCCCGCGCGCCGCACCAGTTCGATTGCGGCGGCGATGGCGACCGTCGGCACCGAGGAGATCGCCCGGTCCTGGTGGGCGACGTAGCTGGCGACCCAATCGACGAGGGACGGTTCGGACATGCAGCCTGCTCCGGGGACGGGGCACTCGATCCCCGATCATGCCCCGTCAGGCGATCGCCCGCAATCGTCGAGCGCCGCCAGCGCCGCACCGACCGGAACGACGTCGGCCCCGAGCGCCGCCAGGCGGACCGGGGGACCCGGGCGAAACGGCTCCATCACCAGCGGCGTGAGCCGGGCCGCGACCGCCGCACGCCACGCTTCTCCGATCGTCGCCACACCGCCGCCGAGGACGATGACGTCGGGATTGACGAGCTGGACGACGTGCGCCAGCGCATGGGCGTAGGGGGCGGCGGCGCCGGCGAGGATGTCACTCGCGGCGGCGTCGCCCGCCGCGAGTGCGGCGGGAAGGAGGCGTGCCGAGGGGGGATCGTGAGTGGCGGCGGCGAGCCGGGCGAGGCACCCCGATGGCGCGCCGGCGATCTCCGCGCGCACGCGGCGGTCGATCGCCCAGCCGGAGGCCACCTCCTCGAGGATCCCGCCGTCGGCGGCGAGACGCAGGTGCCCCAGTTCCATCTCGCCGCCGGAGCGGCCGTGGTAGAGCCGGCCGGCGATCACCAATCCGGCGCCGATCCCGCTGCCGGAGTTGGTGTAGAAGACGACCCGTGCGCCCCGCCCGGCGCCGACCGTGGCCTCGGCCAGCGCCGCGGCGTTGGAGTCGTTTTCAAGGACGCAGGGGACAGCTCCCAAGGGGGCGCGGACTTCGTCGGCGACCCAGGCGGCGAGGGGGAAATCAGCCCAGCCGCCGACGTGGAAACTCGTCGCCACCACCCCACGGGCCCGGTCGACCGGACCGCCGAAGCCGATCCCGACGGCACGGATCGCGCCCCTGGTGCCGTGCGCTGTGGTGAGCAGATCGGCCAACTGGCCGGAGAGCGCGGCGCGGATCGCCTCCGCCCCGCCGGCGGGCGCGACCGCGTCGGCACGGCGCACGAGGACGGCGCCGCCGTCGGCCACGATCGCCGACTGGAGCTTGGTGCCGCCGATCTCGATGCCGATCGCCGCCGGGCGGAGCGCCGGCGTCACTTCGCCACCCACGCGGCGGCAGCGCCGGCCACGTCGGCCTTCGCGCCGCCGAACCGGGTCACGGCGCCCGGGGTGCCGGTTGCCGTGAACGCGGCCACGACGACCGGCGGGATCTCCGCCTCGCCGGCCAGCCACAGCCGCCCCGGGGCTCCCGCCGCGAGCATCCCGGGGAGGTCGAGGTACTTGCCCGCGCCGGGGAGGAACGCCGGGTCGCGGTAGTCGACCAGCGTGGCGAAGCGGAATCCGCCCGTGTCGATCGCCGCGCCGTCGATGGCCGCGCCGGCGACGGCACGGGCCGCGGCGGCGATCGGCCCCCGGCTGCCGAGACCGACGAGCGCGACGCTGCTCGGCGCCGGATGGTCGCCGACCTTCGCGGTCCGCACGAAACGAACCAGCCCGAGGACGTCGTGGACGCGCTGCGCGAACAGGGTGTGGTTGTAGCCGAACGTGTAGGCCGGAGCCTCGCGCGGATTCTTCACCACCCGCTGGCGGCCGTCGGCCTCGGCCGGCGGGGTGAACAGGTCCGGTGCGACGACACTCGCGCCGCCGGCCACGAGCGTTGCCACCGGCGTTACCGCCACCCCGTCGGCCTCGAGTGCCCGCGACCCGCCGTCGTCGAGCCAGATCACGACCGTGCCGTTCCAGGCGGCGGGATGGAGCCAGACCAGCGGCACCTCCTCGCCGTGGGTGGTGTTGGCGAGCGTCCCGGCCATCCGGGTGACGCCCCCGGCGGCGGTCTTGGCCGCGACGCTCCAGGTCGCATCGCCGGCCGTGGCGACCGTCCGGCCGATGACCGTCTGCCATGCTGGCCGGAGCACGTCGGCGAGTCCTGCGGGGGTGGCGGCGGCGGCGGTCAACGCCGCGGTCGAGCCGGCGGCGAGGCGCGCCAAGAGGTCGCGCTCGAACTGCGGGTCGGCGGCCGGCGGGGCGGGGTGATCGGCGTCCCAGACGGAGAGTTGCTCGCGCGCCAGCGGCTCGTAGTCGCGCTCGACCACCGGCTCGGGGAACCCGAGGGCGAACTGCTTGTTGAGGAAGGTGTAGAAGGCGGAGCGCGAGACGGCGTTGTAGTTGTGGGGGAAGTGCTCGCCGCGCTTGAGCGCCACGGCGTCCTTGGCGCCGTGGAGCGCGTAGGTCGCCTGGAGGTCGGGGAAGCCCTTCGCCGCCAGTTCCCGCGTCCAGTCGTCGGCGGTGTTCAAGATCTGCGGGCGCGGCGCGCACAGCGCCGCGAACTCGACGTTGCCGGTGCCGACGCGGAGCAACGATGCGTTCTCGCAGGTGCAGCCCCCCTGCATCGCCGTGCTCACCATCACCATCGGGCCCGAGAGGGCGATCCGGTCGTCGACGGCCGCCAGCAGCATCGTCTGCGTCCCGCCGCCGCTGGCGCCGGTGACGGCGATCCGCGCCGGATCGACCTCCGGCAGCGAGAGGACGAAGTCGACCGAGCGGACGGCGTTCCACGTCTGCAGCCCCATGATGCTCTGGAGGTGGGATTCGGCCTGCGGGCTGTAGAGGCCCCAGCGTTCGGCCGCGTTCATCTCGGGACGCTGCTTGGCGAACCCGTGGACCACCTCGCGGGAAAACTGCACCGCGTCGGAATCGGAGAGCATGTCCCACTGCCAGACGACGCAGCCCATCCGCGCCAGCTGCACGCACAGCGACTGGAACCGGCTCCGCCCCCCCTGCTCGAAACGCTCCTCACCGGCCGCGATCTCCCGGCGCAGCGCCGCCGGGTCCTGCTCGGAGAGCCGGGCATCCTTCCAGTGGCCGTGGGCGAACAGCACCGCCGGCACCTTCTGGCCTTCGGCGAGCCCCGCCGGCCGGTAGAGGTTGCCGGTGACGAACAGACCCGGGACGCTCTGGAACGACACCTTCGACACCGTGTAGCCGGCGCCGCCGGCGTTCCCGACGGCGCCCGGGCCCTTGGTGACGGTCCCGTGGATCGACGGCTCGAGCGGCGTCTTCGCCGGCGCCGGCCACAGGCCCTGCGACACCAGCACGCGCCGCCGCACGTCCGCGCGCCGCGCCTGCCACTCGTCGAGCGCTGCCGGGGGCGTGAACGGGAAGAAGCCGTCGAGGTCCTCGAGCGGTCGGAGCCGGGCATCCTCGGCATGGCCGGCCGTGGCGACGACGGCCAGGGCGACGGCGAGCAGGCGACACGCGACGCGGACACTGGCAACCATGCAAGACTCCTGCATCCAGAGGCAGCGGTGGGCGGGGATCACGGCACGCGCGGCACGGGGCGGCCGTCGCGGAGAAACTCGATCAAGTCGACGAACTCGACGGCGGGGATCGTGCGCCCGAACCCCTCGGGCATCAGCGACCGCCCGGTGGCGGAGAGCGTCTCGATGGCCGAGCGCGGCACCGCGCGGCGCTCGCCGCCGGCACGGGCGAGCACGACCGTGTCGGCGCTGCTCTCCACGAGCACGCCGTCGACGACGTCCCCATCGACGGTGACCACCACCGCGGCCTCGTAGCGCGGCTCGACGGAGCGGTTGGGATCGACGATGTCGGTCACGAGTTTCTCCAGCGGCCGGTCGGCGGCCTCGGCGAGATCGGGGCCGACAGCCTGCCCCGAGCCGCCGGCACGGTGGCAGGCAGCGCAGTGGCGGGCGAAGACGTCGCGGCCGCGCCCGAGGTCACCGCCATGGGCGGCCAGCGCGACCAGGTCGCCGATCCGCGCGGCGGCCTCGCCGGCACCCTCAGGGGGCCAGATCCGCGCGGCCGCAACGCGGATCCCCTCGTCGGCCGACTTGGCCAGCACGGCGCGGCGGTCGAGCGGCACGAGAGCGGCCGGCACCTTCCCCTCCTCGATCGCCGTCAGCAGGCCGGCGGCGGCGTCGCGGCGATCGGCCACGGTGCCGATCACGGCGGCGCGCACGGTCGGCTCGAGACCGGGAAGGGCGTCGATCACCAGCGCCAGTGCCGTCGGATCGGCACTCGTGGCCAGCGCTCCCAGCGCCGCCTGCTGGATCGGGGCCGGTTGGGTCCGCGCGGCGAGGCCCCCGAGGCATTCGCGGACCACGGCCGGGTCGGCAGCCGCGGCCGCGGGCGCTGCCTCCCCGCCGGCGGCAGCCGCGAGGCAGCGGATCGCGGCGAGGCGCGACCCTGTGGCCGCGCTGGCGTCGGCGGCCACGGCGGCCGCGCGGTCGACGGCACCGGCGAAACGCCGGCGGTCGGCGCGCCCGGCCAGCGGCACACGGCGCACCAAGCCTCCCAGCACCGCGACGTCGAACCATGCACCCCGGACGCCGGAGTCGGTGGCCAGTGCCACCAGCCCGTCGACCTCGGCGGGTGTGCCGGCGGCGGTCGCCGCCAGCGCGTCGACGAGCCACTCGCGGTCGGGCGCGGGGGAGAGCCGGGAAGAAGCCCCGGCGATGGCGTGGAGCAGTTCGAGCGCCCGGCCCCGTGCTCCCGAGGCGATCGCCCGGGCGGTGAAGCCGTCGAGATCGCCTCGCAGCGCGGCTGCGGCGAGGGCCGCCGTGGCAGCCGGGGAATCGCGCCCCGCGGCGAGGAGCGTCGCCTCGAGGCGGACGGCGGGATCGGGATCGGCGGAGAGGCGCGTCGCGAGCGTGTCGGCGAGGTCGCCCCGGTCCACCCCCGGTCCCCACCAGCCGACGGCCTCCTGCGCCAGCCGTGCGGCGGTTTCGCGGACGGGCGCATGGCTGCTCGCGGCGGCGCGGGCGACCTGGGCCGGCGTGAGCCTGCCGAGACCGTCGAGCGCCCACAGTGCGTGGACCGTGGCCGGGAGCTCGTCGACCGTGGCCACGAACCGCTCCAATTCGTTTGCCGCGTCGGCGAAGCGACCCTCGACGAGGAGCCGCTGGGCGGTGTCACGCCGCCAGCCGTTGGGGTCGGAGAGCAGCGCGACTGCGGCGGCAGCGGTGGCCGGAGGCTCCCAGGGGCGGATGGGCCGGGCCGGATCGCGGATCCGCCACACGCGCCCTGCCGTGTCACCGGCCCGGTGGTCGACGGTGGCGGCGACGCCGGGGGGCATGTAGTCGGGGTGCTCGACGCTGCCGCGGCACATGTCGACGACCCACAGCGCGCCGTCGGGGCCCGTGGCCGTGAACACCGGGCGGAAGAAGGTCTCGCGCGCGGCGAGGAAGTCGCGGCCGTCGGGCTCGACGCGCCGGCTGGCGAATGCCGTCCCGGCGCGCTGGAGGCGGCGACGGGTGACGAGGTGGCCGACCGGCTCGCAGGTGAAGGCATCGCCGACGGCGTCGGGACCGAGGAGATCGCCACGGAAGATCGTCAGGCCGCAGGCGCTGGTGTGGGTGCCGGCGTGCGACAGCGCCGTCGACCGCGTGGCGACGATCGGGAACACGCGGCTGTCGGCGCCGGACGGCGCGGCATCGGCGGAGCCGGGGCCGACGTCGACCAGCGCGTTGCGCTCCAGCGCCGCCGCCGGCAGGATCACGGCGACCAGCGGGTTGCGATTGCTGGCGACGAAGCGCCGGCCGACGTCGTCGCGAGTGTTGCCGAACTGGCCGAAGCCGGCGGCGGCGGCGAGCGTGCCGCGGAGCGGGTCGTAGCGGAGGTCGCGGCGGTCGATCGACACGCCGGTGTCGGCGGGATCGCCGGGGCGGTGGACTTTGCCGCCGGACAGCCCTCCGGTGATCCAGACCGCGTTGTCGATCCCGAGTGTCGGGCAGGCGGCACGGAGCTGCGGATTACCGACCCTGAACCCCGTCGCCACCACCTCGCGGCGGTCGGCACGGCCGTCGCCGTCGTCGTCGGCGAGGAACACCAGGTCCGGGGAGGCGGTGACGAGGATCCCGCCGCGCAGCGCCAGCACCCCCTGGGCGAAGGCCAGCCCGTCGGCGAACGTCGTCGACGACTCGAACACGCCGTCACCGTCGGCGTCGTCGAGACGGACGATCCGCGACAGCGGCGGCCCGCCCCCCGGCGGACCGGTGGGATAGTCGCGGTACTCGACGACGTAGGGGCGGCCGCGCTCGTCGAACGTGATCGCCACCGGATCGACGACCGCCGGCTCCGCGGCGGCGAGCTCCATCACGAGGCCGTCGGGCAGTTCGGCAGACCGGCGCACCGCCGCGGGCGCCGGTGCCTCGCGCGCCAGTTCGTCGGCCATCGCCACCAGGGCGTCAAGCAGCACCGCGGACGAGGACGCGTCGAGGCGGTTGGTTCCCAGCCAGGTCTCGTAGCCGCCGAGGCGATGGTGGCGGGCCGACGGCAGGTAGCCGAAATAGCCGTGCGCCAGCGACACGAGCACCGCCGGCCGGCCCGCCGCCCGCCGCGCGAATTCGAGGCCGATCTCGGCGAACACCTCGCACGGCATCGTGCCGATCACCCCCGGGCCGAGCCGCAGCACCTGGACCGGCACGGCAACGCGCGGCGGGTGGTCGGCCAGCGCCAAGACGCGCTCGGCGTAGATCCACGGCAGGTCAGCCTTGCCAGGGGGCGGCGCGGCGCCGGCGCGCGTCTGCCGCGCCCACGCCAGTTGCTCCGCCGTCGGGACGCGGTGGCCGACCTCGACCTCGCGGGCCCGGCAGCCGAGCCGCGCGTCGGCGGAGCAGGCTACGCCGGGGAGGGCGGCGGCGACGCGCGCGGCGAGATCGTGGGCGACGAGGCGCATCTGCTCGGAGGGCGCGCGCGGCGGGCGCGTGCCGGTGAAGTCGATGTTGTTGACGTCGCCGCTGGCCCCGTTGGCGAGCATCACCAGCGCCGTACCGTCCGGGCCGGCGGTCCGCCGTGCCAGTTCGGCGGCGAACTCGGCGAAATAGTCGGCCGAGATCTCCCCGGGGCCGACGCCACCGACATAGTGGAGGCCGTAGGTCGCCATCACCGCCAGGAGGCCGCCGCCGCGGCGCCTGACCGCGAGGAACGAGAGCGTGGGATCGGTCGGGCCGGCGGGCTCGACGAGATCGGTGCTCCCGGCGGGGGGATTCATCTGCACCATGTCGACCGCGCCGAACGGATTGGCGGGCACGGTACCTGGGCGCATGTGCCAGCGCCGGTTGGAGAGGTGCTCGGGCGCCTCGACGGCCCCCCAGCCGATCTCCGCCGGCACGAGCCCACCGGCTGCCGTGGCGACGGCGGCGCCGATCTTCGCGACGACCGCTTCCTGATAGGCGTCGAGCGGGGCGGCGGCGGCGAGCCGGTCGCCGAGGGCGCTGGTGGCCGAGTGGGTGTGGGTGGCCGCGATGAGGACGGCCTCGGGGGGGATCCCGACGTCGCGCGCGATCCGCGCCCGCGCCGCGTCGCTCACCGCGCGGTGGATCCCGAGCAGGTCACAGACGACCAGCGCCACCTTCGTCGTGCCGTCGTCGAGGACCAGGCAGCGCGCGTGGAGCGGATCGTGGACGGCGCGGACGGGCACCGGGAGAAACCCGCCGATGATCTCCCCTGGTGTTTCGCCCGGAGGGGTGATCTCGACCAGGGCGACACCGGCACGAAGGCCACTGGCGGCTGCGGGGGCCATCGCGCCGGCGACGGCCAGTGCGACGACGATCACGGGCAGGGGGGGGCGGCGCATCGGCGGTGACGACCGGACGAGCCGGTGCTCCGAGGGGAATTGACGGCTCAGAGGAGCTCGGCGATCGGGGCCCCGGACGGGAGGATCGGCATCGGCCGCCCCGCATGGTCGGTCACGGTCCACGACGGGTCGATCCCGAGGTGGCGGTAGACGGTCGCCCAGACGTCGTTGGGCGACAGCGGCCGGTCGCGCGGGTGGCCCCCCTGGGCGTCGGTGGCGCCGATCACCTGACCGCCGCGCGTGCCCCCGCCGGCGACGAGCAGCGACATCGCGCCGGGCCAGTGGTCGCGCCCCGGCTGGTGGACGTTGGTCTGCGAGCCGACGACGTTCTCGAGGCGCGGCGTCCGGCCGAACTCCCCCGTGACCACCAGGAGCACGTCGCGGTCGAGGCCGCGGGCGGAGAGATCCTCGACCAGCGCCGTGACCGCCTGGTCGTAGTACGGCAGCCGCCAGCGGGCGTCGTCGAAGATGTGGCAATTGACGACGTGCGAATCCCAGTTGTAGGTGCCGCTGGCGGGCATCGTGCCCCCGGGATGCTCCATCACGACCGTCACGAACGTGCATCCCGCCTCGACGAGGCGCCGGGCGAGCAGCGCCCGCTGGCCGAAGCGGTGGCGACCGTAACGCTCGCGGACGGCATCCGGCTCGCGCGCCAGATCGAAGGCCGCGCGGGCGGCGGGGCTGGTGAGCATGTCGACGGCCTGGGCGTCGAACGCGTCGCGGGCGCGGAGCATGCCGCCGGCGTCGAGGTCGGCGCGGAGCCGGTCGAGCCCGGCGTTAACGCGCGGAGTCCGAAGCATCGGATATTCTCCCCCTGTCGGCTCGACGGTCGATCCGTCGAATCCACGCTTGCCATCGCCGATTCGAGTGTACCCCTCCCGGGGCGGTTGGCAGACTGCGGAAAAACGCTGCCGCGGCTGGATCGGGCGACGGCCGCGGATCGGCGTGCTCCCCCCAACAGGGCCTCACCCCCCTGCGGTCGAGGGCAGGAGGATGTCGCCTGCCACGAGCACCGGCTCGGGGAGCCGCCGCGGGATCTCGGCGACCCGCATCCCGAACCCCGGCCCGGCGATCGACCCGAGGTCGACGCGCCCGCCGCGGCGCCGGTAGATCCCAGGATGGATCGTGGCCTCGGGGCGCGACGCCTCCGGGCAGAATTGCATGCCGTTGGTCTCCACGCCGGCGAGCGTGCCGGCGTGGGCGGCGAGACGGAGGTGGGGGATCGCGGCGAGCATCGGATTGGTGAGGTCCTGGACCATCACGTCCATGCCGTGCGCGCGGGCGAAAGCGAGCGACAACAGCGCGCCTGTGAACGTCTTGCAGGTCTTGAGGGCGACGCCGTTCCACCCCAGCGCCCGTCCCGCGGCGACGTGCCGCCAGTCGTGGGCGCTCTCGTCGAGGAACAGGCGCGTCCGGGCGCCGAGCGAGTGGACCGGGATCGGGCAGGCCGCCAGGTCGTAGGGGAATGGCTGCTCCACGTACAGCAGCCGCGCGGCGAGCTCCGGCAGGTCGGCCGCCGTCCGGTCGAGGGCGGCGTGGACGTAGGCCGGGTCGGTGACGGTGCAGTTGAAGTCGGCGCAGAAATGGCGGACGCCGTGGGCGAGGCCGATCCGGCCGACGCGGGCGAGGCGCGCCACGTCGTGGTCGAGGTCGTCGCCGCGGAGCTTGACCTTGAGGCATTCCAGCCCATCGCGCGCGATCCAGTCGGCCAGCAGCAGCGGCTCACCGTCGACCGGCTCGTCGCCCGTGAGGTCGGCGGCCTCGAGCGGGTCGAGGCCGCCGACGAGGTGCCAGGCGAGCAGCGTCCGCGGCGGCGCGGCGACGAGGAGGTCGCCGGGATGCCGCCCGGCGTATGCCGGATCGGGGGGCGCGGCCGCGTCGGCACGGAGATACCAGGCGAGGTCGCGCGAGAGGAACTCGGCGGTGAGCGTGGCGAAGGCGTCGCAGCCGTGGAGGATCCCGTAGGCGTCGTGGAGGGCGAGGTCGAGGGGGCTCGAGGCGATCAGCGCCGCCAACTCGGGCACCGGGCCGCCGACGGCAGGCCCCCCGGCGGCCGCGGCGAGGGGATCGAGGCGGGCCGCGCGAAAGTCATGGCCGATCTCGAACGCGTGGCCGCGCGCGGGGAACGCGGCCAGCTCGGCCGCGGCGGCGGTGCACAGCCGGACCATGGCGTCGTGGCGGGCGTCGTACGGCAGCGCCGCCGACGGCCATCCCCACTGGACCGCCAGCGGCGTCTCCCCCCAGCCCACGGCGCTGCGGCCGTCGGTTCCGGTCACCTGGACGGCGACGCGGGCGCAGGTGACCGAGTCGACGACCTGGCCGCCGAACTTCAGCGGCACGCGCATTCGCACCGGCAGCAGGTAGACGGCGGCGCCGGTGACGCGCACGTCGGTCGGTCGGGACATCGCAGGCTCCAGGCACGGGTCGGCGGCGTGCTGCCGCGGGCTACCAGTAGCAGGCGCGCTCGACGCGGTCGGCCGTCGGCGGCCGCTCCTCGGGAAGGGGGCGCGTCCAGGCGTCGGTCCTCAGCCGTCGGATCGCCGGGTCGTCGTCCCAGCGGCCGCCGAGGATGCCGAACATGATCTGCAGGTGGCCGCCGATGTGGACCGCCTGCTTGCCGGCGCGCTTGACGTGTGCCGCCAGCGGCAGGCCGTAGGCCCCGGCGCCGATCAGCGCCACGTCGTACTCGGCCCCGTCGATCCGGGCGCACATCGAGTCGAGCGCCGCGAACCAGTCGGCGAAACCGTGGTCGGCGCCGCCGAGCGACTGGACGGCGGGGAGCGTCTCGAGCGTGAACGCCGGGAGGACGCCGAGCGTGGGGAAGATCCGCTCGCGCCGCGTGTACTGCCGACGGATCGATTCGGCGAACGGATGCACCACCAGCACGCGCCGGCCGGCGAGGCAGCGGCTCCAGGGGGGATCGTGGAGCTCGGGGCGGAGGTCACCGACGGGGATCAGGCGCGCCGCGGGGAGGAGGTGGCGGACGCGCGCCTCCTCGGGGAGCCACGAGCCGAGGAGGTCGATCTCGCGGGCGTCGGCCGCGAGCCGGTCGGCAAAGCGCCCGAGGGCCTCGTCGGTGAGCGGGAAGAATCCCGACCAATCGGCCATGTGGCGGCGGATCCGCGGGCTCCACCGGTCGGTGGCGCGCATCTCGCCGAGGAACACCTTCCAGCGCTTGATCCACACGTTCCGCGGGTCGCGCACGTCCCACACCGAGAGCAGCGCCGCCAATTCGGTGGCGCCGAACCGGCTGATCATGCACGGGGCGGGGCGCGAAAGCAGCTCGGCGATCGCCGCCGCGGCCGCCGGCCCCCGGGCGTCGACCGGCAGGAGGCGGCTCTTCGCCGGCAGCAGCATCCTCCGCGCCGCCGCCACCCACTCGACGACCCTGTCGGGGAGCCTCACGGCACCTGCTCCTGGCGCGGGAGCGCCGGCAGGCCGAGCCGGTAGGGATCGTCGGCGGCGAAGGCGACGACACTCTCGGCCGTGATCCAGGCGCGCCCGGCGACGGTCGGCACGATCGCGCTCCCGTCGCGGCGCACCGAAGCGACGTAGACGCCGCCGAGGATGCTCTCCTGGCGCCACGGCTCGCCGGCGGCGAGCCGGCCGTCTTCGTGGAGGCAGCCGACCAGGGCGCTGGTGCCGGTGCCGCACGGCGAGCGGTCGAAGGCGCCGTCGGGGCAGAGGACGAAATTGCGCGCGTCGTTGGCCGGATCGGCCGGCGGGCCAAGGAGGACGACGTGATCGATCGCCGCGCCGCCGTCGCCGCGGCGGCCCGCCGCCTCCAGCGCGCGGCGGATCGCCCAGGCGCGCGCCGACAGCCGCGGCAGCGCCGCCGGTTCGACCGGTTCGCCGTGGTCGGAGGTGATGAAGAACCACAACCCCGACGTGGCGATGTCGCCGGTCACGGTCCGGCCGTCGGCACACGTCACGGCGACGCCGCGCGCCGTGCGCCGGGCGGGGACGTTCTCGAAGCTCGCGTCGGCACCGCCGTGCCAGGTGACGGCGACGACGCCGGCCGGGGTCTCGAGGAGGAACCGCCCCGGCTCGATCCAGCCGAGGTGCCCGAGCGTGACCGCCAGCCCGATCGTGGCGTGGCCGCACATGTCGAGGGAGCCGACGCGGTTGAAATACACCGCCCCGAACCGGCACGCCGGGTCGGCGGGGGGCACCGGGATCACGCCGACCATCGCCTCGGCGCCGCGTGGATCGCCGACCAGGGCTCGGCGGAGGGGAGCGTGATCGCGGGCGAAGGCGTCGCGCTTCTCGCGCACCGAGCCGCGCGCCGGGAACCACGCGGCCGTCGCCGGATCGACGACCACCCGCGTCGGCTCGCCGAGCGTGTGCGAGTCGACCACGCGGAGGCGCGACGGCGGTGGGGAGGCGTTCATGCGCCGCCGGTCCGCGTCGGCGGGCGGTCGCGGATCGCGCGGCGCACAAGCGCGACCACCTCCTCGCGCTCCGCCCCGTCGAGCGGCCGCCGCGGTGCCCGCACCGCCTCGCCCCCCAGTCCGGTCAGCGCCGCCGCCAGCTTGATGCACTGGACGAGGGTCGGGCGCGTGTCGAGGTGGAGCAGCGGCGTGTACCAGCGGTAGACGGCCCGGGCCTCGTCGAACCGCCCCGCCAACGTCAGATCCCACAGCAGCCGGTTCTCGGCCGGGAAGGCGTTGACCAGCCCCGAGACCCAGCCGCGCGCCCCCAGCACGATGCTCTCGAGCACCAGGTCGTCGACGCCGCAGAGAAGCACGTAGCGGTCGCCGACGAGGTTGGCGATGTCGGTGATCCGCCGCGGGTCGTCGCTCGACTCCTTGACGGCGCGGATCGTCGGCTCGTCGGCCAACTCGGCGATCTGCTCGGGGCGGAGGTCGACGCCGTACGAGACGGGGTTGTTGTAGAGCATCACCGGCAGCCCACTGGCCCGGGCGACGGCGCGGAAGTGGGCGAGGTTCTCCGCGGGGCGCGGCTTGTAGACCATCCCCGGCAGGACCATCAGGCCGTCGGCGCCGAGCCGCTCCGCCTCGGCGGCCCAGCGGCAGGCGGCGCGGGTCGTGTATTCGGCGACGCCGGTCACCACCGGCACCCGCCCGCGCGAGGCTTCGATACCGAGCCGGAGCACCTCGCGCTTCTCGTCGGGATCGAGCGAGGTGCCTTCGCCGACGGTGCCCATCACCACCAGGCCGTGAATCCCGTCGTCGATGAGCCGCTCGAAGTGGAGCTTCGTCGCCGCCGGGTCGAGCCGCTCGTCGGGGTGGAATTCGGTCGTCGCGGCGGCGTAGACGCCGCACCAGTCGATCGGCATGGAAGCGCTCCGCGGGTGGAGGGGATTGTATGCTGCGGCCGCCGCGCGTGGCCCGCGCTGGCGCGGAGCGGGGATCGGCGATGGACGTCGTGATCGTCGGAGCGGGGATCGTCGGCGCCGCCTCGGCGCTCGCCTTGGCCCGCGCCGGCTGCCGGGTGACGGTCGTCGAGGAGCGGTTCCCCGGGGGCGGAGCCACGGCGGCCGGGATGGGCCACGTCGTCGTCATCGACGATTCCCCGGCCCAGATCGCGCTCACCTCGCGGGGCCGGGCGCTGTGGGAATCGCTCGCCCCTCACCTCCCCGCGGCAGCGGAGTATCGGCGGCCGGGCACGGCCTGGGTCGCCGCCGCCGCCGACGAACTGGCCGAGGCTGCCGCCAAGGCCGAGCGCCTCGCGGCGGCCGGGGTAGCGGCCCGGCTCATCGGGCCCGAGGAACTGGCGCACCTCGAGCCGGCGCTCCGCCCCGGCTTGGCCGGGGCGCTCGTCGTGCCGGACGACGCCGTCGTCTATCCGCCTCCCGTGGCGGCGTGGATGGTGGCGGAAGCCGTCGCCGCCGGCGCGCGGCTGCGGCGCGGCGTCGCGGCGACGGCGGTCGAGCCCGGCGGCGTGCTGCGCCTCGCCGACGGCGGCCGCATCGAGGCCGACGCGGTCGTCGTCGCCACCGGCGCCGCCGCCGCGCGGCTCGTGCCCGGTGTGCCGATCCGGCCGCGCAAGGGGCACCTCGTGATCACCGACCGCGCGCCGGGGTTGATCCACCACCAGGTGGTCGAGCTCGGCTATGTGAAGCGCGCCCACGACGTCGGCACCGACTCGGTCGCGTTCAACGTCCAACCGCGCGCGACGGGGCAGGTGCTCGTCGGCTCGTCGCGGCAGATCGACGTCACCTCGCCGGCGGTCGAGCCGAAGCTGCTCGAGACGATGCTCGCGCGCTGCTTCGAATACCTGCCGCGGTTGGCGACGGTACCGGCGATCCGCGTCTGGACCGGGCTGCGGGCGGCGACCCCCGACGGGCTGCCGCTGGTCGGCCCGTGGCCGGCGATCGCCGGCCTCTGGCTGGCGACCGGCCACGAAGGGCTCGGGATCACGACGGCGCCCGCCACCGCCGAAGGGCTGGTCGCCGGACTCCTCGGCCGCGACGCGGTGGTCGATCCGGCACCATGGCTGCCGGCGCGGTTCCTGGCGGTGCCCGTGGAGGCCGCGCGATGAACGGTCCCGCTGACCCGCCGCGCGGCCATCGCGACACGGTGACGCTCATGGTCGACGGCGCGCCTGTCACCGCCGCACGCGGACAGTCGGTTGCGGCGGCGCTGCTGTCGCGCGGCGGCGCGGAGGCGTGGCACGTGCGCACGAGCGTCACCGGCGCGCCGCGCGGGCCGCTGTGCGGGATGGGGGTCTGCTTCGAATGCCGGGCGACGGTCGACGGCCGGGAGTTGGTGCGCACCTGCCAGGAGACGGTCCGCGACGGGATGTGCGTCGACACCGCCGCGCCTGCCGCCGCTCCGCGGGCTTGCCCGGCGCTCCCGGCGGCGCCGCGGCACGGGGTGTGCGACGTGCTCGTCGTCGGGGCCGGCCCGGCAGGGATCGCCGCGGCCAGTGCCGCGGCGACGGCCGGGGCCGACGTGATCGTGATCGACGACAACCCTGCCCCCGGCGGGCAGATCTGGCGCGGCGGCGCGGCTCGGCCGCAGGGCGGGGCACGGTTCTTCCCGGGAACCGCCGTGGTCACGGTGACCCCGTCGGGAGCGATCCAGCTCCAGGACGCCGTCGGGACGCGGCAGGTCGTCGCCCGGCGGATCGTCCTCGCAACTGGTGCCCGCGAGCGCTTCGTCCCGTTTCCGGGCTGGACGCTTCCCGGCGTCGTCGGCGCCGGCGGATTGCAGGCGCTGGTCAAGCAGGGGCTCGACGTCGCCGGGAGGCGCGTCGTCGTCGCCGGCAGCGGGCCGCTCCTGCTGGCGGTGGCCGACGTGGCGGCGCGGAGCGGGGCGCGGCTGGTGGCGATCGCCGAACAGGCCGACCGCGTCCGGCTGGCGGGGTTCGCCGCACGGTTGGTGGCCGACCCGGCCAAGCTCGTCCAGGCCGTCGGGCTCGCGCGCACGACGGCGGCCGTCTACCGGCCGGCAACGTTTCCGGTGGCGGTGCGCGCGGCTGCGGACGGCCTGGTCGTGACGCTGCGGTCCGGGCGCCCGGGGCGGGAGCGCGACCGCGACGTCGCCTGCGACATCCTTGCCTGCGGGTTCGGCCTGGTGCCCAACACCGACGTGGCCCGCGCCCTCGGCTGCGCGATCGGCGCGGATGGCGTGGTGGTCGACGAGTGGCAGCGCACGACCCGGCCGGACGTGTTGGCGGCCGGTGAATGCACGGGGATCGGAGGCGTCGACAAGAGCCTGGTCGAGGGGCGGGTCGCGGGGCTGGTGGCGGTCGGCGCCGGTGCAACGGCCGCGCCGCTCCTCGCCGAGGTGCGTCGCGCCCGGCAGTTCGCCGTGCGACTCCTCGACACCTTCACGCTCGACCCGCGCCTCCGGACGCTAGCCTCGGCCGACACCGTCGTCTGCCGCTGCGAGGACGTGGCCGCGGAACGGCTCCGCGGGTTCACCGCGTGGCGCGAGGCGAAACTGCTGTCGCGCGTCGGCATGGGGCCCTGCCAGGGGCGCGTGTGCGGCACGGCGACGTCCGTGACATGCGGCTTCGCTCCCGACGACGTCCGCCCGCCGCTGGTGCCGGTGCCGACCGGCGCGCTTGCCGACGTCGTGAGCCCCTGAGCGAAGATCCGGTCCGGGAGGCGCGGCCCGGTCACGGTTCCCGCCGGTCCGCTCGCCCGTATGCTGGTCCAGTCGCGCCGTCGCCATCCCCGAGGAAGACCCGATGTTCCGCATCCCCCGTCGTCGAGCGATCTTCTTCGCCGCTGTTCTTGCCCCGGCGCTGGTCGCGACCGCCGCCGCGGGCGACGAGGCAACGCCGGTGCATCGCGCCGAGCTCGTTTTCCCCCCCGACCCGCGCCACAACCACGCTCCCGGGATCGTCGAGTGCCCCGACGGCCAGTTGCTCGTCTCCTGGTACCGCGGCTCGGGGGAGCGGAAAGCCGACGACGTCGCGGTGTACGGCGCCCGCCTCGCGCCGGGAGCGGCGGCGTGGAGCGACCCCTTCCTGATGGCCGACACCCCCGGGTTTCCCGATTGCAACACCTGCCTGTCGATCGACCGTCGCGGCAGGCTGTGGCTGTTCTGGCCGGTGATCGTCGACAACCGCTGGGAGTCGGCGGTCACCCACGCGCGCCGGTCGCGCGACTACCTCGGCGCGGGCAGCCCGGTGTGGGAGTGGCAACAGGCGCTGTGGCTGGCCCCCGCCGACTTCGCCCCCCGCGGCCGCGCGCTGCTTGCCGAGCGGCGCGCCGAGCTGGACGGCGCGAGCCCGAATCTGCGCCGCGCGGCGGAGGAATGGCAGCAGCGCCTCGACGACCGGCTCCTGCAGCGCCTCGGATGGCAGCCGCGCTGCAAGCCGACGACGCTGTCGACGGGTCGGATCGTGCTTCCCTTGTACAGCGACACCTGGTCGGCGGCGCTGATGGCGCTGAGCGACGACGACGGCGCCACCTGGCGGGCCGGCGCGCCGGCGCTCGGCTTCGGCAACATCCAACCGGCGGTCGTCGAGCGCCGCGACGGCACGCTCGTCGCCTACATGCGCGAAAACGGCCCGCTCGAGCGGATCCGAACCGCGGAAAGCGCCGATGGTGGGGAGACATGGGGGCCGGTGGGTGTCGCCGAATTACCCAATCCCGGGTCCGGGCTCGACGCCCTGCGCCTCGCCAGCGGACGGTGGCTGCTGGTGTTCAACGACACGATCGAAGGACGCGGCAGCCTCGCTGTCGCACTGTCCGATGACGAGGGGAAGACATGGCCCCACCGGCGCCATCTGGAGCGCGACCCGGCCGGGTCGTTCCACTATCCCGCGGTGACGCAAGGGCGCGACGGCACGATCCACCTCGTGTACAGCGTGTTCGTGGCGGCTGGAAAGACGATGAAGCACGTCGCGTGCGACGAGGCGTGGATCCTGGTCGGAGACGGTCCCGGCGGCGAATGACCCGGCATCCCCCGGGGGGCGTCCCGTTGCCCCCGTGCCGTCGCCTCCCCCTCAGCTCGTCTGGCACGTGCCGGTCGCCGCCGCCGTCGGATCGACGGTGATGTTCGTCACGTTGCCGGTGATCGTGTTGCCGAGCACGCTCGTGCCGGCCAGCCCGCCCGAGGCGTACAAGCCCTGGTAGGTGCCGGTGACGCGGTTGCCGTCGCCGAGGAGGCCGCCGCCGATCGAAAGGCCGGTGGCACTGCCGAGCCGGAACCCGTACGTCGACAGCCCGGCGCCGTCGATCGAGTTTCCGATCGCGCGTGCCGGTGTAGTCGCCGGAGGCGAACTTGATCCCCGTCATCCCGGCGGCGGTGATCGTGAACCCGCGGACGAGCGAATTGGTCGACGTGCCGTTGAACCGGATCCCCTGCATGCCGGGATTGCGGATCGAGCCGCCCCCCGAGAAGCGGACGTTGCTGACCCCGGCCGCGACATCGATCCCGCCAACCGTCACCAGGCTGCCGGTGAGCGTCACGTCGGCGGCCGCCGAAGCGACCCCGAGGCGGATCGGGCCGGCGTAGGTCTGCGGGGCGCCGGCGGTCGACACGTCGGCGCGGAGGATGATGTCGCCGCCGCGCATCTCCAGGGCGATTCCGGGGAGCGACAGGTTCGCGCCCCCCTCCTGGTCGATCACCGGCAGCAGGCCCGGGTCGCTCCGGCCGACGACGATCCGCGACGCGCCGATGATCGCCACGCGCGACACGGTCAGGTCGCCGTCGATCGTGAGCGTCGAGGGCGCCGGTTCCGCCCCGGCGCTTCAGCCGATCAGCGCGTGGAGGACGCGGCCGTGGACGTCGGTGAGGCGGAAGTCGCGGCCGGCGTAGCGGTAGGTCAGCCGCGTGTGGTCGAGCCCGAGGAGGTGGAGGAGCGTGGCGTGGAGGTCGTGGACACTCACCGGATCGACCGCGGCGCGGAAGCCGAAGTCGTCGGTGGCGCCATGCACGGTGCCTCCCTTGATGCCACCGCCGGCGAGGAACACCGAGAACCCGTAGTGGTTGTGGTCGCGCCCCGCCTTGGCGGCACCGTCGCCGCCGAGCTCGACCGAGGGTGTCCGGCCGAATTCACCGCCGACGAGGACCAGCGTGTCGTCGAGGAGTCCGCGGCGCGCCAGGTCGGTGAGGAATGCGTCGAGGGGACCGTCGAGCTCGCCGCACAGGCGCTGGAGGTTGGCGGCGATCTGTTCGTGGTTGTCCCACGGCTGGCCGGCGCCGTGCCACAGCTGCACGGTGCGGACGCCGCGTTCGAGGAGCCGCCGGGCGACGAGGAATTGCCTCCCGTGGACGGTGTCGCCGTACAGGGCCCGGGTCTCGGCGGTCTCCCGCGACAGGTCGAAGGCCTCGGTCGCCTCGGTCTGCATCCGGAATGCCAGCTCGAACGATCCGATCCTCGCTTCGAGCCGCGGGTCGGCGACATGGCGCGTGGCGTCGAGGCGGCGGAGGAGGTCGAGCTGGCGCCGCTGGATGGCGGCCGAGGCATGGGGGCTGGTGATGTTCTCGATGAGCCGGTCGACGGCGGTGTGGCGCGAGTCGATCGCCGTGCCCTGGAGCGAACCGGGGAGGAATCCGGCCTGCCAGTTGTCGGGCCCCTTCACCGGCAGCCCGCCGGGACAGATCGCGAGGAAGCCGGGGATGTTGCGGTTCTCGGTGCCCAGGCCGTGCAGCAGCCACGACCCGACGCTCGGGCGCGGCTGCACCGAGTCGCCGCAGTTCATCAGCATCAACGACGGCTCGTGGTTGGGGACGTGGGCGAACATCGAGCGGATCACGGCGATCCGGTCGGCGTGCCGCGCGGTCCGCGCCAGCAGGTCGCTGAGCTCCAGCCCGCTGTCGCCGTAGCGCCGAAACGGGAACGGCGCCGGCAGGGCGGTGCCGGTCTTGCGCTCGGTCGTCAGCGACAGCGGGAGCGGCTGCCCGGCATGGCGCGACAGCGCCGGCTTGGGATCGACGAGGTCGACGTGCGATGGCCCGCCGTTGAGGAACACGTGCACCAGGCGCGTGGCACGGGGAGCGAAGTGCGGGGACTTGGGAGCGAGCGGGTCGGTCGTGGAGTCAGGCCCGGCGCCGGCGAGCTCGCCGGCGTCGGCGAGGACGCCGGCGAGGCCGAGCAATCCGATGCCGCAGGCGCCGTGGGCGAGCAGGTCGCGGCGGGTGATCGGGGACACGTCTGGCATGGGCATCGCCATGGTCGGGGCGGGGAAAACCATCAGTCGACGAACATCAATTCATTGGACAACAGCAACGCCTGGACGAGCTGCTCCTCGGGACCGAGCTGGCCGTCTGCCGGGCCGGTGTCGCGGCCGGCCGCGAGAAACTCGGTCGCGGCGGCACGCTCGACGGCGCTCGGGGAGCGCTGGAAGACGAGCTGCCACAGGCCGTCGAGCGATTCGGCCGGTGGCCCGTCGGTGCACAACACCCGCGCCGCCAGCGCCCGGGCCCGCGCCGCGACGAACGGGTGATTCAGCGCGAACAGCGCCTGCTGCGGCACGGTCGTCTCGGGGCGCGACGGGGTGTGGAGGTCGGGATTGGCCATGTCGAACAGGCGAAGGGGAGCCGACAGGTACTGCCGGTCGACGAGGCAGTGGATCGTGCGGTGATGGGGCCCGGCGGCGGCGAACGGGTCGGCCGGCCGGCCGGCCGGGTCGAGCCGCAGCTCGCCCGAGAGTGACAGCCACGTGTCGCGGAACTGTTCGACCGACAGGCGCCTGGGCGCCGCGCGCCACAGCAGCCGGGCGGCCGGATCGATCTGGTGCCCGGGGGCATCGGCAGGCACGGTGCCGGTTTGGCGGAACGTCTCCGAGAGGAGGATCCGCCGCACGAGCCGCTTCGTGCTCCAGCCGTCGTGCACGAGGGCCTCGGCGAGCCAGTCGAGCAGCTCGGGATGGGTCGGTGGGGCGGCGCGCGTGCCGAAGTCACTCGGCGTGTCGACGAGGCCGGCGCCGAACAGGTGGCCCCACACGCGGTTGGCCCAGACCCGCGCGGTCAGCGGGTTGTCAGGGGCGACGATCGCGCGCGCCATCTCCAGCCGCCCGCTGCCGTCGCGGAACGGCGCGCCATCCGGGCCGGCCAGGAGCGAGAGGAAGCGGCGCGGCACCGGCGGTCCCTTGAGGGCGGCATTGCCACGGCGCAGGAGCGGCGCGTCGACGGGCAGGGCGCGGTCGAAGCAGGCCAGCGCGTGGGGGGCGGCCTGCGGTGCGGCGATCAGCCAGGCGTCGACGTCGTTGGACAGTTTCCAGAGTTGGTTGACCGCGTCGCTGGGGAGCAACGTCTCGAGCGCCGCGATCGGCTCGTCGGGGAGCGTGGTCGGCGAACCGGGGCCGAGCAGTGCCTGGCGCAGCGCCTCGGCGGCGGGGTCGTCGAGGGCGACCGGTGGCGGCGCCCCGGCCGCAGTGGCGGCCGCGAGCGCTTCCTCCCAGCGTGTCGCGACCGCGGCGAACATCCGTCCATAGCGGTCGGCGACGTCGCGGCCGTCCCGCGGGGGCGTGGCGAACGCCGCGGCGACCAGGGGGTTGAGGTTCGGGACCGCGTTGCCGGCCCCGGCGACCACCGCCTCGGCCTCGGCCGGGAAGCGCTCGGCGGCGAGCGGGAGCAGCGCGACGAGCAGGCCCCACACCGGGTCCGACGCGATCTCCGGCCGGCCGAGAAACGTCTGCCAGCGCCGTACGACCGCGGGCACGAGGTCGGTGGTGGCGATGATCTGGTCGAACCCCGTCTCCGGGTAGCGGTCGAGGTGGCGCTGGGCGAACAGGTAGTCGGCGATCCGCTCGCGCGCCCGTGCCATCGCCTCGTCGCGGAGCCGGCGCGAGCCCTCCGCCAGCGCCTCCCGGCGGCGCTCGAGCTCGGCGGTCCAGGCCGCTGACGGGGCGCGCGTGTCGGCACGCCTCGGCACCGGCACGAGCCGGTCGACGCTGCTTGCGAACACGCCGAACAGGGCGTAGTAGTCGGCGGTCGGGATCGGGTCGTACTTGTGGTCATGGCAGCGGGCGCAGGCGACGGTGAGGCCGAGGAGGCCGCGGCCGACGACGTCGATCCGATCGTCGACGATGTCGGGGGGAACGCCGAGGAAGCGTCGGCCGGTCGTCAGGTAGCCCAGGGCCGCGAGGTCGGGGCTGCCGGCCGCGACCAACCGGTCGGCGGCGAGCTGCAGTGACACGAACCGGTCGTAGGGGAGATCGGCGGTGCAGGCGTCGATGACCCAGTCGCGATACGCCGGCGCATGGACGAAGAACCGCTCCTCGCGGGCGTAGACGTAGCCTTTGGTGTCGGAGTAACGCGCCACGTCGAGCCACAGCCGTGCCAGGTGCTCGCCGTAGCGCGGTGAGGCGAGCAGGCCGTCGACGAACTTCGGCCAGGCGTCGGGGGAGGGATCGGCGACGAAGGCGGCGACCGCGTCGGGCGTGGGGGGCAGGCCGTGGAGGGCGAACGACGCGCGCCGCGCGAGCGTGCGCCGGTCCGCCGGCGGCGAGCGCGACAGTCCGGCGGAGGCGAGCCGAGCGTCGACGAAGCCGTCGATCGGCGACGGCAGGACGCCAGCGGGGGGAATCGCGAACGCGCGGCGCGGCTGGAAGGCCCAGTGGTCCGTCGCCTTCGCCGCACCGCGCTCGATGTCGCCGGGCCAGGGAGCCCCGGCCGCCAGCCACGTCTCGAGCGCCGCGGCCTCGTCAGGCGTGAGGCGCGGCCCGGCTTCGGGGGGCGGCATGCGCACGGCGTCGTCGGCGTGGCGGATGCGGCGCGATAGCTCGCCGGGGCGGGGTGTGCCGGGAAAGGCGACCGGGCCGCCGTCGCCGCCAGCCACCAGCCCGGACCGCGAATCGAGCCGAAGCGAAGCGAACGACGTGTCGGGGCCGTGGCAGCCGACGCAGCGCTCGAGGAGGAGCGGCCGCACCCGGCGCTCGAACAGATCCTCCGCTGCCCGATCCGAGTCGGTTCCGGCGCCCGGGGGCGTGCCGGGCTCCGCGGCGCCGGCGGCCACGCAGGCCGTCACGACGGCCGCGACGAGCGCCGCCCCCCAGCCCGGCGCGTTACCGACGAAGCGTCGCATCGTCCGATTCCGAAAAGGCCCGTTCTTCAAGGCCACGCTCGATCGCTGCCGCAGTCTATCCGCCGAGGAGACGGGGCCGGTGGCCGGTTTCTCTGGCCATGAAATCGTTTATAGTGCCGCCGGCCGGCGGCGGAGTCGAATCGATCGGCGCCCGCGCCGGGCCTGCTGCACGCGCCATCCGTCCCGAGGAGAGCCCGATGCCCACCCCCCGCAGTCGTCTGGCCCGTCGCCAGTTCATTCGCCGCGGATTAGCCGGCGGTGCGACCGTCGCCGCGCCGTTGGTGATCCCCGGTTCGGCCCTCGGGCTCGACGGCACCGTCCCGCCGAGCGAGCGCGTCGTCGTCGGCGGCATCGGCATCGGCAACCGCGGGACCTATGACCTGGGCTGCTTCTTCGAGCAGAAGGACGTCCAGTTCGCAGCCGTCTGCGACGTCAAGGAGGCCCGCCGGGCCGCGATCAAGAAGATGGCCGACGAGCGCGCCGGCAACGACGCCTGCGCCACCTACCGCGACTTCCGCGAGCTCCTCGACCGCGACGACATCGACGCCGTCCTCATCGCCACCGGACCCAACTGGCACGCCACGATGACGATGTACGCCGCGCGGGCCGGCAAGGACATCTACTGCGAAAAGCCGGTCACCAAGAACATCGAGCAGAGCCTGATCCTCAAGGACACGATCGCCCGCACCGGGCGGATCTTCCAGGCGGGCACCCAGCGGCGCAACCTCCCCCACTTCGCCTTCGCGTGCGAACTGGCCCGCACCGGGCGGCTCGGGAAGATGAAACGCGTCTACGCCCATCCCGCCGGGATGACGGCGATCAGCAGCGGCTGGCTCCCCGCCGAGCCGGAGCCGCCGAAGGAGCAGGTCGACTGGGACATGTACCTCGGCCCGGCGGCATGGCGGCCGTTCAATGCCAAGCAACTCGACGGCTTCAACTTCGAGAAGGGGGGCGGGCTTGTCGGCGGCGGCGTGCTCGAGTGGGGCACCCACTGCGTCGATCTGTGCCAGTGGGCGGTCAACGACCGTCCGCCACCGGTCGAATACAACCCGCCGAAGGACGGCGAGATCGTCGCCCGCTACGACGACGGCGTCGAGCTGATCTTCCGCGAGAAGGGGTGGATCCCGCTCGGTTCCTGCCCGGTGCGCTTCGAGGGTGAGGACGGCTGGGTCGAGGCCGGCGACAGCGGCAAGATGGTCCTCAGTTCGCCGACGCTGCTGGCCGGCCGCGAGGTCGCCGAGATCGGCGGCTACCCGGCGACGTTCCACGTCCGCGACTTCCTCGATTGCGTCAAGTCGCGGCATCAGCCGAAGACCAACGCCGTGGCCGCGTGCAACGCGCACATCGCCTGCCACGCCGCCAACGTGGCGCTGTTCCTCGGCCGCCCCGTGCGATTCGACAACGTCACCAACATGTTCATCGACGACGCCGAGGCCAACCGGCTCCGCTCCGAGGCGCTGCGCGAGCCGTGGCGCCTCTGAGCGCGGTGCGGCGCGACCGCGCCGCACCTGTCCGGGTGTCGTGTTCCGCTTTTCCCGTCCCGCTTCCACCGAGGGTTCCACCGATGGTCGCCCCGTCCCGGTCGTTGCTGTTCGCCGTGATGCTGGCCTTCGCGCTGCCGGCCGTGGCCGGGGCACAGGCCCCCGCCGGCCGCACCGACAAGGAACGCGAGCAGATCGCGATCCTCCGCGTTCCGGCCGCGGCCGACGACGTGGCGGCCGAGGGAAAGAAGGCGCTGGCCTGCAAGATGCTGGCGATCCACGGTTCGGCCGACGCTGTCCCCGATCTCGCGGCGCTGCTGGCCAACGAGCGGCTGTCGTCGTGGGCGCGGATCGCCCTGGAGGCGATTCCCGACCCCGCTGCCGGCGCCGCGCTGCGGGCCGAGGCGGGGAAGCTCTCCGGGCGCCAACTCGTCGGCGTGATCCATTCGCTCGGCGTCCGCCGGGACGCCGCGGCGGTCGAGATACTGGCGGCAAAGCTGGCCGACCGTGATCCCGCCGTCGCCTCGGCCTCCGCGTACGCCCTGGGGATGGTGGGAGACGCCGCGGCGACCGCCGCCCTCCGCAAGGCGCTGCCGCGGGCCGAGGGGAAGGTCCGGTCGGCGATCGCCGAGGCGTGCGTGGTCGCCGCCGACCGGCTCCGCGGCTCGGGTAAGGGGAGTGACGCCGCCGCGATCTACGACGAGATCCGCGCTGCCGACGTGCCGGTCCAACGGAAGCTGGAAGCGATCCGTGGCGCGATCCTCGCGCGCGGCGACGCCGGCGTGGCGCTGTTGGCCGAGCAGCTCCGGGCCGCCGACGAGAAGTATTTCCGGCTCGGGCTCACGGTGGCCCGCGAGCTTCCGGCCGGGGCGACCGACCGGGCGCTGGCCGAGGAGCTGGCGAAGCTGCCACCGGCCCGCGCGGCGCTGGTGGTGACGGCGATGGCCGATCGGCCCGGTTCGACCGACGTCGCGACGCTCGTCAAGGCCGCCGGTGCCGGCCCGAAGGAGATCCGCGTCGCGGCGTTGTCGGCGCTCGGCCAGATCGGCAAGCCGGGGGCGGTCGCGACGCTGCTCGCCGGGGCGACCGACGCCGATGCCGACATCGCCGCCGCGGCCCGGGGGGCTCTCGCGGAGTTGCGGGGCGCCGAGGTCGACGCCGCGATCCGCGACCGGCTGGCGACCGCCGACCCGGGGCTGCTGGCAGTGCTCCTCGGCCTGGTCGGCCAGCGCCGGATCGACGCCGTTCCCGCTGTGATCAATGCCGTCAACCATGCCGATCCCACGGTGCGGACCGCGGCCCTCAAGGCCCTCGGCGAGATCGTCGATGGCGAGCGGCTCGGTGTCCTCGTCGAGCGGACCGTCACGCCGCGCAGCGACGCCGAGGGGGCCGCCGCCCTGGCCGCGCTCAACGCGGCGAGCCTGCGCATGCCCGACCGCGAAGCCTGCGCCGCGCGGCTGGCAGGTGCGCTCGGTTCGGCGCCGGTCGCCGTCCAGGTGAAGCTCCTCGACATCCTCGGCGGGGTCGGGGGCACCAAGGCGCTGCAGACGGTCGCCACCGCCGCGCGGAGCGACAGCGACGAGCTCCGCGACGCCAGCAGCCGGCTGCTTGGCGAGTGGATGACGGCCGACGCCGCCCCGGTGCTCCTCGACCTCACGAAGACCGCCCCCGGCGAGAAGTACCAAAACCGCGCGATGCGCGGCTACATCCGCATCGCCCGGCAGTTCGACCTGCCGCTCGACCAGCGCTTGGAGATGTGCCGCAAGGCGTGGGAGGCGGCGCGCCAGCCGGCCGAGCAGAAGATGGTGCTCGACGTGCTCCGCCGTTATCCCGCGCCGTCGGGCCTCGACATGGCGGTGACCGCCGCGGGGAGCGAGGGGGTGAAGGCCGAGGCCCGGCAGGCGGCGGCGTCGATCGCCCAGAAGCTCGGCGAGCTGCCGGCCGAGGCGTGGAAGAAACTCGAGGGGCTGGGGCTCGTGAAGCGGAAACTGGAGATCCAGAAGGCCGAGTACGGCTCCGGCGAACGGAAGAAGGACGTCACGGAGACGCTGCGGAAGCACGCCGGGAGCACGATCGTGATCGTCCTTCCCGACCCGAGCTTCAACAAGGTGTTCGCCGGCGACCCCGCGCCCGGCGCCGCGAAGCAACTCGTCATCCGCTACCTCCTCGACGGCCGTCCCGCCGAGGTGATCGTCGCCGAGGATCAGCCGATCGAGCTCATCGAGCCGAAGTGAGCGCCACGGCCCCGCGGGGCCTCAGCCACCACTGTCGAACATCACTCCCTGGGCGAGCGGCAGGTCACGCGAGAAGTTGACCGTCACCGTCTGCCGGCGCATGTAGCCCTTCCAGGCGTCGCTGCCACTCTCGCGGCCGCCACCGGTCTCTTTCTCGCCGCCGAACGCGCCGCCGATCTCGGCCCCCGACGGGCCGATGTTGACGTTGGCGATCCCGCAGTCGGATCCGGCCGCCGAGACGAAGCGCTCCGCCTCGCGGAGATCGAGCGTGAAGATGCAGCCCGACAGGCCCTGGGGGACGTCGTTGTGGAGCCGCAGGGCCTCGTCGAAGTCGTCGTACCCGAGCACGTAGAGGAGCGGCGCGAACGTCTCCTCACGGACGATCGCCGACTGCCTTGGCATCCGCACGAGCGCCGGGCGGACGTACACGCCGCCTCCCGGGACGCCGCTCGTCACCCGGCCGCCCCCCAAGACCTCGCCTCCGTCGGCGCGCGCCTGGTCGAGGGCCCGCTCCATCGCCACCGCCGCGGCCTCGTCGACGAGCGGGCCGAGGAGCGTGGCCGGGTCGCGCGGGTCGCCGATCGGGATCGAGGCGTAGGCCCTCCGCAGGCGCTCGAGGAGCGGCGCCGCCACCGACCGGTGGACGATCAGCCGCCGCAGCGACGTGCAGCGCTGCCCGGCCGTGCCGATCGCCGAGAACACGATCGCGCGGACCGCGAGGTCGAGGTCGGCGGAGGGGCAGACGATCATCGCGGCGTTGCCCCCCAACTCGAGCAGCACCCGGCCGAACCGGGCGGCGACCAGCGGCGCGACGGCCCGGCCCATCCGCGTCGAGCCGGTCGCCGAGACCAGCGCCACGCCGCCGTCGGCCGCCAGCGCCATCCCCTGCTCGGGTCCGCCGTTGACGAGCTGCACGAGGTCCGGCGGGGCGTCGGCCCCGAACCGGTCCAGCACCCTTGCGAGGATCGCGAGCGCGGCGGCCGCCGTCAGCGGAGCCTTCTCCGACGGCTTCCAGATCACCGGGTCGCCACAGACCAGCGCCAGGGCGGCGTTCCAGCACCACACCGCGACCGGGAAGTTGAACGCCGAGATCACGGCGCAGGGGCCGAGCGGGTGCCAGCTCTCCGCCATCCGGTGGCCGGGGCGCTCGGAGGCGATCGACAGCCCGTGGAGCTGGCGCGAGAGACCGACGGCGAAGTCGCAGACGTCGATCATCTCCTGGACCTCCCCCTCGGCCTCGGCGCCGATCTTGCCGACCTCGAGCGTGACGAGGGCGGCGAGCCGGCGCTTCTCGGCGCGCAGCTCCGTGCCGAACAGGCGCACCAATTCGCCGCGGCGCGGGGCGGGCACGTCGCGCCACCGCGTGAAGGCTGCCCCGGCGGCGGCGACGACGGCGGCGATCGCCTCCGGCGGGGTGACGGCGACGGAGCCCAGCACGGCGCCGTCGATCGGCGAGACGCTCGTCAGTTCGGCGGCCATGGCGGAACCTCCCCGGGCCCGGTGCGGGCGCCGTGGCGCGACAGTATGGCAGCCGCGGCAGTCGGCGCGCCGGGCGTCAGTCGGCGTCGCCCCGCGCCTCCGGGCGGGCCACCGTTTCGACCGCGGTGGCGGGCTCCTCGATCGAGCCGGCGACGGGCGGCCGCCCGAGGGCATGTTCGAGGCGGAACTGGGCGACGTTGTAGTCGATGACGGCGTCGAGGTATTCGGTCCGGGCCTGGGCCAGCGCCTGGATCGGCTGGAGCACCTCGATGGGACGCGTCGCCGCGACGGGCAGTCCTGCCGCGCGGCGGATCGTCGCGAGATTGAGGTTCACCGAGCGGACCGCCGCGGCGGTCGTTTCTTTCATCCGCTCCAGCTGCCGGCGCGCGGCAATCCGCGCCTTCTCGGCCTGGACGACCTCGGCGGCGACGCGGTCCTGGACCTTGAGGAAGCCGAGATCGGCCACCCGTCGTTCGGCACCGCGCCGCTCGCGGATCGCGCGGTCGGTGAACCCGAGGTTTGCCGTCTCCCAGTAGAGATTGACGTCGGCGTCGCTGTGCGAGGCGAAGTCGCCGAGGAACTCGTCGCGGCCACCGCCGAAGCCGCCGCCGGAGTAGCGGAAGGCGCCGCTGGGCACGAACGGCCGCAGCCGGGCCTGGCGGAGGCGGCGGTCGCGTTCGGCGAGGCTGCGCTGGTGATCCCCCTCCAGTCCGGCGCCGGCGCGCACGAAGGCGTCGGTCACCGCGACGAGCTCGGCGGCGTTGGCAGCCGCCTCACGGGCGATCGCCAACCGGCCGGCGGCACGCTGCAGTTCCATGTACGACTCCGCGGTGCCGAGCAGCGCGTCGTTGGCGGCGGTGCGGATCCCCGCCCGGCGGGCATCGACGATCTGCCGGGCCGCGAGCGGCAGGAAGATGGCGTCGGAGATCCGCAGGACGGTCGTCAGGCCGGTGACCGGTGCCGGCCCGCCGGCGGGCACGGGACCGGTGATGCTCGATCCCCCGGCCGCCGTCGCCCCGAGGAACAGCGAGCTCTTGCTGATCGTCCGCACCGGCCCCTCGACGACTTGGGCCTGGCCGTCGTGGCGGATCCAGTTCGGGCCGATGAAGATGCTCGGCAGCCACAGGGCGCGGGCGTGCTGCAGGTCGGCGGCCGCCGCGGCCATCCGCGCCCGGGCGATGGCGACGTCGAGATCGCGGGCGCCGCCGCGACCGGGCCGACTCCCAAGGGGGTGAAGGTCGACCTCCGCGGCCAGTTGGCACCGCTCGACGAGATCGTCCGGGGGTGTCGATCGGGTTGGTGGCGGCCGTCGTGGTCATCCTCCTGGTGCTCACCGCCGCCTTCCAGTCGCCGCGGCTAAAGCTGATCGCGGTGTCGGGCGCGCCGGTCGTCATCGTCGGCGTGGCGGTCGCGCTGCGGATCACGGGCACGACGCTCAACCTCCAGTCTTTCATGGGAGCGATCATGGCCCTGGGAGACCGGCACGCTGCCGCCGTCGAACCGGGTGATGAACGGCGACACCGTGCCCGGCGGCATGAACGCCCGGGCGCGGGTCACGTAGCCGATCGTCTCCGCCATCGCCTGCGCCATGTCGGTGCCGGGATGGAAAACGAGCTTCATGATCGCCATTCCCTGCACCGAGCGGCTCTCCACGTGGTGGATGCCGCCGATGTAGAGGAAGTGGTACTCGTAGTAGTTGGTGAGCAGTCCCTCCATCTGCGCCGGGTCCATGCCGCCGTAGGGCTGGCAGACGTAGACCACCGGGGCGTCGAGGTTGGGAAACACGTCGATCCGCATCCGCCGGACCGCGACGCCGGCGAGAAGCAGCAGCGCGACGACGCCGACGACGACCGTCCAGGGGCGCCGCAGGGCGGCGTCGATCGGATTCATACGTTCTGCGACGCTCCGCGGGGGCGGCGGGCCGCCGACGATTGGACCGGCCCGCAGGGCACGGGCTGACGGTGCCGACCCTCACCCGGCCCGCGTCGGCGCCGATCAACGGCCCGTGGAGCGAACCTCGCCGGGGCTGGTAGTCTACCGACGACGACCTGCCGGGCGGCGTGGGGCACGGGCGGGATCGTCGCTTTCCGCACGAACCCGACGGCCCGCGCACGGACCAGCCCCATGCGCCTGCAACCGCTCGACTGGGTCGTGGTCGGGAGCTTCCTCGCCTTCACGCTCGCGGTCGGGATGGCCGTCGCCCGCCGCGCCGGACGCTCGTCGGCCGACTTCTTCCTCTCCGGGCGCACCCAGCCGTGGTGGCTGCTGGGGACGTCGATGGTGGCGACGACGTTCGCCGCCGACACGCCCCTGCTCGTGACGAGCATCGTCCGCGAGCAGGGGGTGGCGGGGAACTGGGTGTGGTGGGCGTTCCTCCTCACCGGGATGGTCACCGCCGCGGTCTACGCCAAGCTGTGGCGCCGTACCGGGGTGGTGACCGACGTCGAGTTCTACGAGCTGCGCTACGGCGGCCCGCCGGCGGCGTTCCTCCGCGGGTTCCGCGCCGTCTACCTGGGCCTGGTGTTCAACGTTCTGGTGATGGCCAACGTGACGCTCGCCGCGGTGAAGATCGGCAGCGTGATGTTCGGGTTCTCGGCGGTCGAGACGATCCTCTTCGCCACGGTGGCGACCGTCGTGTTCAGCGCCGCCGGCGGGCTGACGAGCGTGCTGGTGACCGATTTCGTGCTGTTCATCGTCGCCATGTTCGGTAGCGTGGCCGCCGCGGTGGTCGCCCTCGGGGTGCCCGAGGTGGGGGGCATCACCGGGCTGATGAGCCACCCGGTGGTCCGCGACAAGGCCGGGATGTGGCCGGCGCTCGACTTCTCCACCACCGCGGGCCGCGACCTGGCGATGACGATCTTCATCATCCCGCTGGCCGTGCAGTGGTGGGCAGCGTGGTATCCGGGGGCGGAGCCGGGGGGGGGCGGATACGTCGCCCAGCGGATGCTCGCCGCCCGCGACGAGCGCCATGCCACGGGCGCGACGCTACTGTTCAACTTCGCCCACTACGCGCTGCGTCCCTGGCCGTGGATCCTCGTCGCCCTCGCGTCGCTGGTGCTATACCCCGACGAGGCAGCGCTCCGTGCGGCGCTGCCCGCGGTCGACGCCGCGCTGGTCCGCGACGACCTCGCCTACCCGGCGATGCTCACTCGCTTGCCCGCCGGGCTTCTCGGGCTGGTCGCCGCGTCGCTGGCGGCCGCTTACATGTCGACGATCTCGACGCAGCTCAACTGGGGAGCGTCGTACGTCGCCAACGACATCTGGCTGCGCTTCGTCAGGCCCGGGGCCCCGGAGCGCGAGCTGGTGGCGGTGGGGCGCGTGATGACGGTGGTGCTGATGGCGCTGGCCGCGTTCATCGCGCTCCAATTGGAGAGCGTCTACGAGGGATTCAAGGTGCTCCTCACGGTCGGGGCGGGCACGGGGTTGATCTACATCCTCCGCTGGTTCTGGTGGCGCGTGAACGCCAGCGCCGAGATCGTGGCGATGGCGGTGTCGTTCGCGCTGGCCGCCGGGTTCTTCGTCGCGGGAAAGACGCCGGGGGTGGTGGTGCCTGCCGAATGGCAGCAGTTCCTCTGGATCGTCGGCGTCACGACCGTCGCCTGGCTGGCGGCGGCGCTGTTCGGCCCTGCCGAGTCGCAGGCGACGCTCGAGCGGTTCGTCGAGCGCGCCCGGCCGGGAGGGCCGGGCTGGAGGGCGGTGATCGATCGAGCCCATGCGGCCGGGCGGCTCACCGCCCTCGACGCCCGCTGGAAACTCCCGGTGGAGTTGGTGTTCGCCGTCGCCGGCTGCGTGGCGATCTACGGGGGCCTGTTCGCCACCGGCTATCTGATCTATGGCGACTCCCGCGGCTTGGCCATGGCGCTCGCCGCCACGGCCGTGGGGATCCTCGTCGCCGGGCTGACGTTCCGCCGCGCCGTGGGATGAGGCTGCCGGCGTGCGGGCCAAGGTCGCGCGGACCTCGGGCTACACGCGGAGGTAGACGCCGTCCTTCTCGAAGTGACGGATGAACAGCCAGGTGATCCAGCCGAAGACGAGCAGCGACGCGGTCACGTACCAGCCCGGCGAGTCGTTGGGCACGAATCCCTTGACCGCGGTGCCGACCATGTCGTGGAGCACGTAGGCGAGGATCGCGTTGGTACCGAACGTCGTGAACAGCGGAAGCTGCCGGCCGCCGCGGTCGCAGGCGAGGTGGAACAGGACGTACACCGCGAGCGAGAACCCGGCCGAGAACACGAGATACGACAGCGACCCGGCGCGCTGGCTCATCATCCAGTAGTTTCCCTGACGCTGTGTCTTCGGCGGCGGCGGGACGAACGGAGCCTCGGCGAGCCACGCCCCGACGCCGGCCGCCGTGGCCCGCTTGGCCGCCATCCGCTCCGCGGTCGGGATCACCCCGTCCGACGCCAGTGGCGTGACGGCGGCGGTCGTGGTCGCCGGCACGTCGTAGGCGCGCGTACCGCACGACAGCCCCCAGCCGAGCGCCATCAGCGAGGCCGCCGAGAGGACGATCCGGCCGAGGGGCACCGGCCGCCCGTCCGCCGCGGCGGATCGCGGGGCGAACTCGTCGCAGGCCAGCGTGCCGACGATCGCCGGGATCGTCCAGGTGAGGAAGCCGAGCGGGCCGCCGTCGATCCCGGCCGGCGGCGCGTTGACCCAGGTGAAGTTGAACCACCACGACAGGATCACGTGGGCCGTGGCCGAGGCCACCATCCAGGCGATCCGCACGCCGGCGGTGGCGCGGACCACGGGGAGAATCCACAGCGACGTCACCGCGATGTGCATCAGCGTCTGGAACCAGGTCCGCTTGAGCGGCTCGCCGATCGCGCCCCAGAACCCGAGCTTGGACAACTGCTCCCACGAGGGCGCCCGGCTCCCGACGGTGTAGACCACCAGCGACACGAGCACGAGGCCGAGGAGGCGGCGCACCACCCGGCCATAGGCGGCGCTTCCCTCGCGCTCGAAGCGCCGCCCGAACGTGAGCCGCATCGCGAACCCGACCGCGAACAGGAACTGCGGCATGATCGTGTCGGCATAGCTGCAGTAGTCGTGCGTGTGGCGGAGGATCCGCGGGCAGGCAGCGAACCCGCCGAGGTAGTTGACGAGCATCATCCCCACGACCGTGTAACCGCGGAATTGGTCGAGGGCGGCAAGACGCGGCCGCGAGGTGGCGTTCCGGGTGTCGCTCATGGCACGGGCTTCCCCGGGGATGCGATGGGGCGGTGGCCCGAACCGACCGGTCCCAACGACGGGGATCGTAGCGTCGGCCGGGCGGTGGCGTCGAACCCACCGCCGGGGCCGAGGGTCGCCGAGCCGATCGGAAGCGTCAGCGCTTCTTCTTCCGCGGGTCGACCGTGAATTCGATCTGGTTGACCTCGCCGGCCTTGACATCGGCGGTCAGCGGCGACGTGCTGACGTCGTAGTACTTGGAGTCGATCCGCGGCAGTTTGCCATTCGAGTTGTCGATCCACACGCCGCTCTCGCTGAGTTTGTCATCCTTGGTCGGCCAGAGGTCGAGGAGCACGACCTTGTGCGCCCCGACGATCGCACCCTTGGGCGCCTTCGGCACGTCGAGGGTGAGCGTGAACTGCCCCGAGTCGTCGGTCTGTCCCGTTGACCGCGGTCCATTCGCCGAGAGGAACTCGACCCGGACCATCTCGAGCGGAGTGCCGTCGAGAGTGACTTTGCCCGTGACCTCGGCGACCTTGTAGCTCGGGCCGCAGCCCGACGCACCGATGAGAGCGACCGCCAGGGCGGCACGAACGGCTGCACGCGTCATCGTCGGGACTGACTCCAGAAGGATCACGATCACACGGTGCTGCTCGCGGCCCGACGCCGTCGCTCCGACACGGGCTCGCGACGGCCCCCTATCCCGGAGGCGAAACCGATCCCCCGGGACCGGCGCTGCCGGTCCCGGGGAACACGACGGACGTGACTCGCGGCTCAGTCGCTGGCGTTCGACTCACCGCCGGCACGCGAGCCGAGGGCGATGAACGTCGCCTGGTCGAGCGACTCGGAGAGGAACCGCACGGATCCGTCGGCGAACGCGAACACGGCCCCTCCGGGATGCTGGCTGCCGAAGGCGTTGATCCGATCGTCGTAGCGGATCGGAGTCCGGTACTCGACGCAGTCGCGGATCCGCATGTTGATCGGCACCCCAGTCCCGAGGAACGCGTTCCCCTCGGCGCCGAACCAGACCCAGTTCCAATTCGCCATCTTCGTGGTCGACCAGCCGGTCTCGGGGCCGCAGCGGTCGAAGACCGGGTCGTAATTGCTGCGCTCGCCCATCAGGATCGTCCGGCTGGTACCGTCGGAGATCTCCGCCAGTCTTCGCGCGACGTTGCGGGTGAAGATGCCGTCGCTGGCTGCCTGCTGCGCGGAGGTCGCGCTTCCCGGCGGCCGCGGGTGGTCCGTCCCGGGGCCGAGCGGATTCCACAGCGACGGGAGCGTGTTGCTGAAGCCGGGATACCCGCGCCGACCGGCGCAGGCGAAATAGTCTGCCCGGGCGTAGACGCCGTTACCGGTGGTGCTGTGGCTTTCGTTCCATTCCGGCCCGACGTTCGATGGGCAGCGGAGGATCGCCGCCAACCGCTGACCGACGGCCGCGGTGCCGTTGGTGGGATTCATCGTCGTGCCGTCACCACCGAACATCGTGTTGGAACGCTGGTTGTTGCTGAACACGAGTTGGTCCCACGCCCGGTGGAAGGCGACTTCCTCGACGTACGGAAGCAGTTGGAAGAGAAGCGCATACCGCCGGTCCCAGGTCGGTGCGCCCCGATCCCATTCGGGGTGGCCCCAGCCCGTTCCGTCACGCCGCAACATGCCGAACGGCAGCTTCTTGAACGAATCGAGGTGGTTGTGATTGGCAACCGCCCACTGCTTGAGGTGGTTGGTGCACTGTGATCGCCGGGCGGCCTCGCGCGCCGCCTGGACCGCCGGGAGCAACAGGCCGACGAGCGTGCCGATGATCGCGATCACGACGAGGAGCTCGACGAGGGTGAAGCCCCGCCGCACGCCCCTGACCGAACCGGAATCCGAGTACTTCATGATGATGTCCTCCGCCTCGAGGAATTGACCGAAATGACACGTCGGGGGAAGCGAGAGAATCACGCGGAAGACGTCCGGGACCGGCACGCCAGTCGCGAAATCCCCTAGACCCCAACTAAGTTTCTAAGTTACAGAAGCCCCGGGAAAGAAGCCTTCCATGTAATTCCTTGGTCATGTATCGGTTTTTTCGATGTGGCGTCGGCGTCTGCTTTCGCCCCAGTCCATCCACTCGAGGCAGTGGCTTCACCGCGGTCGTTTCGTATCGTGGGGGCAGGCGTGCTGCGGCCACATTTCGACCGGCGGGTGCGTCCATCCCGACGAGGTGACCACGATGCCGACTCGCTGTGGGACTGTTCGCGCTCCGCGGTCGCCGGGGGCCGTCGTCGCCGTTCTCGGCTGCCTGGCGTTTGCCGTGGCGGCTCCGCTCCGCGCGATCGCGGCCGAGTGCCCGCTGGCCGTGCGCTGGGAATTGATCGCCAACGCCCCTCCCGTCGGCGGCGACGGCGACTTCGAGGCCCGATTCACGCTCACCAACGTCTCGGCCGCGCCGCTCGGTGACGACGGCTGGACGCTGTTTTTCACGATGGCGCCACGCGAGCTACGCCCCCACCCGAGCCCCCAGCCGGCGGTCGTCGAGCATCTCAACGGCGACTGGTACCGCCTTCGCCCGGCGCCGGGCTTCCGCCTCGAGCCCGGTGCGACCGTCGACGTGCGCTATGCCGGCGTCGAGCCGGTGGCCAAGGAATGCGACGCACCGCTCGGGCCGTATGTCGTCGTCCGCGACGCCGCCGGCGGGGAGCCGCGGATCACCGCGGTCGCCGACTACCGGATTCTCCCCTTCGTCCGCCGCGAGCAGGCCCGGCGCGGACCGCGCGACCGCCACCCGCTGCCGACGCCGCGCGAGCGGTTCGAGGCCGACCGCGAGCTCCACCTCGTCGCCGACGAAGACATGCCGGCCGTCGTGCCGACGCCGGTGGCGGTGCGGCGCGGCGCCGGCACGGCGCGGCTGACAGCAGCGTGGCCGATCGAGTGCCCGGCCGATCTCGAGCCGACGGCAGTCTGGCTCGCCGACCGGCTCGCGCGGCAGCTCGGAGACCGGCCGGTCGTGGCGGTCCGCACGGCCGGGGAAGGGGCCGTGGGGCCGGTGATCCGGTTGGCCCGGGACGGAGGCGCGGCCGAGTCATACAGGCTCGCGGTCGCGGCCGACGGGATCACGATCACCGGCGGCGATCCGGCGGGGGTGTTCTACGGCGCCCAGAGCCTCCTCCACCTCCTCCCCTGGGAGTCGCTGCGCCGTCCCGACGCCGAGGTGCGCGTGCCGGTGATCGAGATCGAGGACCGGCCCCGGTTCCCGCACCGCGGGCTCCATGTCGACGTCAGCCGCAATTTCCAGAGCCGCGAGACGATCGAGCGCGTCATCGATCTGATGGCGGCCTACAAGCTCAACCGTCTCCTTCTCTACACCACCGAGGACGAGGGGTGGCGGATCGAGATTCCCGGGCTGCCCGAGCTCACCGAGGTCGGGGCCCGGCGGCGCCACACCGACTCCCCCGACGATCCGGTCGTCCATCCGGCCTACGGCTCCGGCCCGTTCGCCGACGATCCCGGCCGCCACGGCAGCGGCCATTACTCGCGCGACGACTTCATCGCCATCCTCCGCCACGCCGCCGCCCGGCACGTGAAGGTGATCCCCGAGCTCAACTTTCCCGGCCACGCCCGCGCGGCGATCAAGGCGATGGAAGCCCGCCACCGGAGGCTGATGGCTGCCGGCCAGCCCGAGGCCGCCGAGGAGTACCGGCTCGTCGATCCACTCGACACGTCGGTCTACCGCTCGGCGCAGAGCTACCGCGACAACGTCGTCTCGGTCGCCCGCGATTCGACCTACCGGTTCTACGAGAAGGTGGTCGACGAATTGGCGAAGATGTACGCCGAGGCGGGGCTGACGATGGACTCGATCCACACCGGCGGCGACGAGGTGCCCCTCGGCGCGTGGCGCCGCTCGCCGCTGGCGGCCGACCTCCTCGCGCGGCGGCCGGAGATCGGCGGTGCCGACCGGCTCCAGGGCCATTTCTTCGGCCGGCTCCTCGACACGCTGCGGACGCGCGGGCTGCGCGTCCTCGGCTGGGAGGAGGTGGCGCTGCGCCGCGAGTCGGCCGATCCGGCAGTGGCGCCGGTCGTCGACCCGCGGTTCGCGGCCGACGACGTCGAGATCTACGTCTGGAACAACCTCTTCGACCGCGACGTCGGGATCCGCCTGGCGAATGCCGGCTACGACGTCGTCCTCTGCAACGTCACCAACTTCTACCTCGACCTGGCCTGCGAGAAGGACCCGCTCGAGCCGGGGCTGTCGTGGGCCGGATTCGTCGCCGCCCGCGATGCCTACGCGTTCGCGCCGTTCGACTACGTCCGCACCACGCTCCGCGATGAATACGGCACGCCGTTCGATGCCGACCGGGCCGCGCGCGAGGCCGCCGCGTTCACGCCCGAGGGGCGGCGGCGGGTGCGCGGCGTGCAGGCGCAGCTGTGGGGGGAGACGGTGAAGGGGCGGGAGATGCTCGAGTACTACCTGCTGCCCCGGCTGATCGCCTTCGCCGACACCGCCTGGAGCGCCGAGCGCCCCTGGGAGACGATGCCCGGCAGCCCGGCCCGCGATGCCGCGATCGGCGCCGGGTGGAATCTCCTCGCCAATGCGATCGGCCGGCGCGAGTTGCCGCGGCTGGCGTTCGCCGACGACGGCCGCCATTACCGCCTGCCACCGCCGGGAGCCGCGATCGATGGCGGGCGCCTCGCCGCCTCGACGGCGCTGCCCGGTCTGGCGATCCGCTACACCACCGACGGCACGCTCCCCACCGCCGCGTCGCCACTCTACGAGGGTCCGGTGGCGCTGGCGGGCGGCGCCGGCCCGCCGGTCCAACTCCGCGCCTTCGACGCCGCCGGCCGCGGCTCGCGCCCCGTCGCCATCACCCGCGGCGGCGAACCGGCGCTGCCGGTGACGGTCGATCCGCAGGGCTCGATCCCCGGACTGCCCCCCGGGATCGTCGCGGCGACGGCGAAGCCGGTCACGGTCGGCACGTTCGCGCAGCAGGTCCGCGTCGATGCCGCGCTCCCCGACGCGGGCGCCGCGGCCACCGACGTGGCCGCGGTCGGAGACACGCTGGCGATCGTCGTCGACGGGGAACTGTGGACCCGATCGACGGGCACGTGGAAACGGGTCGACGGGCTCCCTGGTCCCGCCCGGGGGGTGGCCAACGCCGCCGGGGCGCTCCACGCCTGCGGCGAGCGCTACCTGGCGAAGATCGGCGGTGACGCCACGGCGACCCTCGTCCCGCTCCCCGACGGCGCGACACCGCTGTTCCTCCCGGACGGTCCGCGGCTGGTCGTCGTCACCCCGCGCGACGTTCTCGAGCGCGACGGCGAGCGCTGGCGCTCCGTGCCGCTTCCCGCCGGCGCGCCGGTGGCGGCAGCGCAGGGGGCGGGAGAGCAGCTGGCTGTGGTCGTCGACGACCGGGTCCACGAGCGTGCCGCGTTGGGGGCGGGCTGGGCCATGCTACGGATCCGCGACGAGACACGCGGCTGGGATCCGCCCGGTCTGGCCGCGATCGCCTACGACGCGCGCGGCCGGCTGTGGTGCGGGGCCGAGCAGGGGCTCGCGGTGCGCGACGAGGACGGGCGTTGGCGGTTCGTCGAGCGCGACGAGCTCCCGGTGACGGCACTGACGGGGATCGCTGCCGGCCCCGACGGCGACATCTGGCTGGCGACGAAGCGCGGCGCCGTCCACGTCGGCGACGGCGTCGTCGAGTATCGCCAGGGCAGGCGCTGGCTCCCCGGCGACGACCTGGCGGCCGTCGCCGTCGGCGCCGACGGCACGGCGTGGTTCGCCGGCGCTGCCGGTGTCGGTGGCATTGGTCTGAGGGCGACGACGCTGGCCGACAAGGCCGCCGCCTACGAGGAGGCGATCGACCGCTTCCACCGGCGCACCGAGCTGGGCTACGTCGTCGAAGCCAACCTCGACGCTCCCGGCGCCGTCGCCACGGCCACCACCGAGGACAACGACAACGACGGCCTGTGGACGTCGATGTACGGTGCGGCGCAGTGCTTCGCCCATGCCGCCGACGGCGACGAGGGATCCCGGGAGCGGGCCCGGAAGGCGTTCCGGGCCGTGAAATTCCTCAGCGACGTCACCCGCGGGGGGGCCCCGGCGCCGCCCCCCGGTTTCCCCGCGCGAAGCGTCGTCCCGGTCGGCGGCTTCGATCCCAACACGCGCGACAACGCCGCGCGCGACGAGCGGCAGCGGCAGCGCGAGGCCCGCTGGAAGGTGTTCGAGCCGCGCTGGCCGAGGGACCGCACCGGCCGCTGGTATTGGAAGACCGACACCAGCTCCGACGAGCTCGACGGCCACTTCTTCTTCTACGGCGTCTACCACGACCTCGTGGCGCGCGGCCCGGAGGAGCGCGCCGAGGTGGCCGCCGTCGTCCGTGGGATCGTCGACCATCTCATCGCCCACGACTGGGCGCTGGTCGACATCGACGGCACGCCGACACGCTGGGCGCAGTTCGGCCCGCGCCAGCTCAACCGCACGCTCGACTGGTGGGAGGGACGCGGGCTCAACAGCCTGTCGATCCTCTCCTACCTCGCCGTCGCCGCGCACGTCACGGGCGACGAGCGCTACCGCACGCTCGCCCGCCAGCTCGTCGACGAGCACGGCTACGCCACCAACGTCCTCGTGCCGAAGATCACCCCCGGCGTCGGCGGCGGCAACCAATCGGACGACGAAATGGCGCTGATGGGCTACTACCACCTCGTCCGGCTGGAACGCGACCCGCGGCTCCGCCAGGCGTGGCAGCGGTCACTCGCCGGCTATTGGCAGCTCGAGCAGCCGGAGCGCAACCCGCTGTTCAACGTGATCGCCGCCGTCTGCCTGCGCGACGCCTCGTTCACCGATCCCTACGGGACGACCGCGCTCGAGCCCGATCCCGCCGACTGGCTCCCCGACACGCTCGACACGCTGGGCCGCTTTCCGCTCGACCTCGTCGACTGGCGGCTGGAGAACGCCCACCGCCACGACGTCGCCCTCCTGCCGCGGCACGTGCGCCCCGATGCCCACGGCGCGGTCGGCGTGCGCCGTGACGGCAAGGTGCTGCCGGTCGACGAACGGACCGTGTTCCACTGGAACCACGATCCCTACCGGCTCGACAGCGGCGGCGAGGGGCGGCGCCTGGCCGACGGGACGTCGTACCTGCTCCCCTACCACCTCGCGCGCTACCACCGGATCATCGCCCCCTGACGGGCGCTCAGCCGGCCAGTTCGGGCACCGGCGCGCCGTGGTCGACCAGCGGTGTCGGCCGGCCGTTGAAGTCGTCGATCGTGACCCGGGCCGCGTCGATCCCGAGGTGGTGGTAGATCGTGGCGAGGAAGTCGCCGGCGGTGATCCGCCGCTCCGTCACGTCCTCGCCGCGCGCGTCGGTGGCGCCGATCACGACCCCCGGCGTCACGCCGGCCCCGGCCCAGAGATTGGAATAGGCGCGCGGCCAGTGGTCGCGGCCGGGCTGCGTGGTGCCGGCCGGGGCGCTGGCGTCGCCGGCCCCGGTGCTCGGCGAATACTCGATCCGCGGCGTGCGGCCGAACTCGCCCGTCACCACCACGAGCACCTCGTCGTCGAGGCCGCGCGCGAAGATATCTTCGACGAGCGCCGAGACCGCGCGGTCGTAGGCGCCGGCGCGGAAGCGGAGGGCATCGAACACGTGGTGGTTGACGGCGTGGTCGTCCCAATTGTGGACACGGCCGCAGAGCGGGCCGGCGAGGCTCGTCGTCACCACCTCGACCCCGGCCTCGACCAGCCGGCGGGCCATGAGCAATTGCTGCCCCCAGGCGTTGCGGCCGTAGCGGTCGCGGGTGGCGTCGTCCTCGAGCGTGAGGTCGAAGGCACGCCGCGCCGCCGGGTCGGTGAGCAGCCCGACGGCCTGGGCCTCGAAGGCGTCGATCGCGTCCATCTCCAGGCGCCGGTCGAACTCGCGGCGGAAGGCGTCGAACTGGCGGCGGAGGCGGAGCTGCGCGCCGAGGCGCCGGTCTCCGTCCGGAGGCAGCCCGAGGTCGGGGACGGCGAACGACGGGGCGTTGGGATCGCCGCTGACCACGAACGGCTGCCAGGCGTCGCCGAGGTAAGCCGGGCCGTTGTATTCCAGCGGCGGATTGACGCCGACGTAGCGCGGCAGCGCCCCGGCCGGTGGCCCGGAGCGGCTCCGGAGGTAATTGGTGACGCACATCCAGTCGGGGAGCTTCGGCTTCGGCTTGTCGCGCGTGTCGGGGTCGCCGGAGAGCATCTGCATCGAGCCGGCCGGATGGCCGCCGGCGGTCTGCTGCATCGAGCGCACGATCGCCACCCGGTCGGCCAACGCCGCCTGCAGCGGGAGCAGCTCGGTGAACGACACGCCGGGAAGCCTGGTGGCGATCGGGCTGAACGGTCCGCGATACTCGGCCGCGGCGTCGGGCTTGGGGTCGTAGGTGTCGACGTGCGAGCAGCCCCCCGGCAGCCAGACCATGATCACTTTCGTCCGCTTCGCCGCCGGCAGCGGCTGCTCGGCGCGGAGGCGCAGCAGGTCGGGGAGCGCGAGGCTGCCGGCGATGCCGCAGCCGCCGGCCAGACCGATCGAGAGGAAGCCGCGCCGGGCAAGTGGCCCGGGGCAGGGGCGCTGGGCGGGATCGCTCATGGCGTGGAACCCTCCGGAGGGGGTGCGGCGACCTGGATGCGGATCGGTCGCGACACGATGATCTCGGCGATGTCCTGCGGGGGCGGAGCGGCGCTGCCGGGGCCCTTCGCGACCGGCGTCGCCGGCCGATACGACGTCACCCCGCCCCCGACAAGGCAGATCGTGTAGTCGCCGGGGGGCACGGCCAGTTTTTTCAGGTCGAGCGCGAGCTTGGCCCCCCCCTCGGCCAGCGGGAGCTCGACATCCGCGGCCCGGTCGAACGGCGCTCCCACGACCCTGAGGCGGGTCGTGGCCCCCGAAAACGGCCCGCGCCGCTCGACCGCCAGAGGCACTTCCACGCTGGTCCCGGCGACGACGGCCACCGGCTCCGCGGTGACGGTGATCGGAAACGTCTCAACGCCGCCGACCGACACCGGCAGCGTGGCCAGGAGGCGCGGCAGCGGGATCTCCTGGGAGGCGTCGCGCACCGGCCAGGCCATCGACGCCACCGCCCCGCGCCGCTCGACGACCGCGCCGCCGATCGCCGCCCGGCCGACGAGCGTCGCCGTCGCCATCCCGCGCGGGGCGTCGGCCGTCGCGCTGACGACCACCAGGCCGCGTGACGCTCCCTCCGGGATCCGCAGGCCCGTGGCTTCGACCCCTGCGGGCAGCCCCTCGAGCGCCAGATCGATCGGCCCGGTGAAGCCGTCGCGCCGCAGCGCCGCGACCTCGAGGGCCACGCTCCCGCCGCGGCGCAGCGCCAGCGGCTTGGAGAGCGCGGCGCGGTCGCCGTTGCGCAGCTCCATGTGCAGCCCCCAGGCGACCAGGGCGAAGTCGGGGGCCGGCCGGCGCACGATCAGCCGCCAGGCGTTGGCAGGATCGGCCCGCGTGCCGCCGAACAGGTCGCGGAGGAGAAGCCGATGACGCCCCGTCGTGGTGATCGCCACCTTGCCGAGGACGTCGGCGCTGCCGCCATCGTAGGGGGGACCGTCGTAGGAATAGCCGTTGCTCGACGGCTTGATCGGGCTGGCGATGTCGGCTGGCTCGGCGACGTCCTCCCAGCGAACGCCGGCGGGGTCGTCGACGCGGCGCTGGACGACCACCGCGGGGTCGGTCGGTCGGCCGAGGCGCTCCGAGGCGACCTCGACCCACCATTCGTCGCCGGCCGTGGCGTCGAACTCGAACGCCTCGACGTCGGCGGCGGTGGCGAACTGCCCGTGGAGGTCGCAGGGAAGCGCGATCGCCCGTGGATGGGCCGGATCGTTGGGCTCGCTCTCGTCGGCGGTCGCGGACTCCGGGATGCCGGGCGGAGGCCACGAGGCGGCGAGCACGGCGCGCGTGCCCGGGTGCCGCGGCGGCACGGCGTCGGCGGCGACGGTGCGGAGGACGAGCCGGTAGAAGAACGCCGGCCCCCCCTGGAACGACAGGTCGTGGACCTTGACCAGGTAGCGGCCGTCGGCGGGAACGGTGAACGCCAGCGGCTCGCCGCGCCGGTCGGCGGCGAGGTCGCGGCCGCCCGCATCGGCGACCACGACGACCGGCGTGAGCCGCGAGTCGATCCACCGCGCCGCGCACTCGACGACGATCCGCGTGCCGGCCGGGGCCGAGAACGAGTAGTGGTCGACCGCCTGGGCCGTGACCTGGCCGTTGGTGACGCTCCCGAGCGCGATCGGCAGCGCCGTCGCCGGATCGGTGACTGGCGCGGTGGCCGTCTGCTCCGGAAGCGTGCCGACGGAAAACACGCGCGACGAAGAGATCCCGAGGCCGGCCAGCGCCGCCGCCTCATAGACCCCCTCGGCCACGTCGGCGCCGATCGTGACCCGGTATCCGCCGGGGATCGGTTTGCCCTCGGCATCGTGGCGCGCTTCGGCGCCGATCCCGGGCGACGAGAACACCAGCCGCTCCACCTCCTCGAGCCCCTCGCCGCCGATCGTCACGTCCACCGTCGTCCCCGCCTGCCCCCCCGGCGGCACGATCGTGAGCAGGCGCGGCAGCGGCAGGCAGACGCTCTGCGCCGCCGCCGGGGCGGCGGCGAGCGCCGTGAGGAACGACAAGGCGGCGGCACGAAGGTTCATCGGCACGCTCCGGCGACTTGTGGGGCGGTCGGCCAGGTCAACCGCCACCCGGACGGACGAGGGCAGCGGGGCTGCGGCCACGGGACACGGGGGCACTCAGTGGTTGAACAGGAATTCCTTGGTGTCGAGCAGGGCGCGGAGGAGGTCCTCGAACCGCTCCCGGCGGACCCGCGCGGCGTCGGCTCCTGAAGGCGGCGCCGCATCGACGAACGCGCACGCCAGCAGCACCTCCTCGGGCCGCGGCTCGCGGCACAGCGCGGCGAGCGTGAGCTCGTGGACGAGCGCCGACGTCGGCCGCGGGTCGGCCGCCGTGCGCGCCGGCCAGGCGTCGTCGGCGGCGAACTTGGCGCGGAGCGCCGCGGCATTGAGGAGGTGGAGGCTCTGGGCGAAGCTCGGCGTATCGACGCGCTCGCACTCGCAGGCGCTCGAGTTGTCGGGGCGGCCGAAGATCCGCAGGAACGGCGTCGCCTGGGTGTAGGCGTTGTCGGGCAGCGCGATGGCGCGGGTCCCGGCGGGGAGGTTGGCGAAACTGGTCCGCGTGCCGGCGACGCAGTCGATCGCGTCGAGCAGGACCTCGGCCGACAGACGCCGCGGCCGAAATGCCGCCAGGCCGTCGACGGCGCTGGCCGAGCCGTCGGCCGACAGCGCGCTCGAGCGGTAGACGCGCGACGTGACGATCGTGCGGTGGAGGCGGCGCAGGTCGAAGCCGCCGGCGACGAAGTCGGCGGCGAGGGCGTCGAGGAGCTCCGGGTCGGTCGGCGGGTTGGTCTCGCGGAGGTCGTCCTCCGGCTCGACGAGGCCGCGGCCGAGGAAGTGCTTCCAGGTCCGGTTGACCAGGGCCCGCGCGAACCAGGGGTTGTCGGGGGCGGTGAGCCAGTCGGCGAGCGCCAGGCGCGGGTCGTCGTCCGGCGCCAGCGCCGGCGCCGGAGTTGCCAGCGCCGCCGGCGCGACCGTCGCCCCGCCGCGCGGATGGCGGGCGACGGCGGCGCCGCGGCGGTGGAAGATCAGGTCCTCGCCGCGGATCCCGGAGGGGCGCCGCCCGACCTGTGTGAAGAACGCCGTGAACGCCAGGTGGTCGGTCTGGCTCCAGCGCTCGAACGGATGGTGGTGGCACTGGGCGCACTGGAGGCGCACGCCGAGGAACAGCTGCGCGACGTCCTCGGCCTGGGTGACCGGGTCGCGGACGCGCTTGTACCACGCCACCGGCGGGTTGCCGACGACGCTGCCGGTCGCCGCGAGCAGCTCGCGCACGAACCGGTCGAACGGCTTGTTGGCGAGGAACGAGTCGCGCACCCAGGCGTGGAACGCGAACGTGCCGGCGATGTCACTCGTCTCGTCGCGGCGGTTTTTGAGCAGCGCCGTCCACTTGCCGGCGAAGAAATCGGCATGGTCGCCGCTGGCGAGCAGCTCGTCGACGAGCCGGTCGCGCTTGTCGGGGGAGGTGTCGGCGAGGTAATCGCGCGTCCGCTCGACCGGGGGCAGGCTGCCGGTGAGGTCGAGGCTGGCCCGGCGCAGAAACGTGGCGTCGTCGCACTCGGCGGCGGTGGGGATCCCGAGCCGGCCGAGCGTGGCGAAGACGTGGCGGTCGACGAACGAGCGCGGCTCGGGATACCGCGGCGCCGGCCCGTCGCGCGGCACGAGGACCGCGGCGACGGCCACCAGGCCGCCGTAGCGGACCATCACCGCCGTCCGCCCCACCGGACCGAGGGCGCGGACGACCCCCGAGTCGTCGACGGCCACCCGTCCGGGGTCGGCCGACTCGTAGAGGGCAAGCGCTGCCACGTCGCGCCGCGTGCCGTCGCCGTAGACGGCAGCGACCGAAAGCCCGACCGTCGCGCCGGGGCCGAGGAGGGCCTCACGGGGTGCCACCTCGAGCCGCTCGAGGCGCGGCTCGTCGGCCCGCGGCGGCGGGGCGCCGGCCGCGATCCAGCGCACGAGGAGGTCGTGGCCGGGGGAGCCGGGCGCGACGCGCTGGCCGCCGCGGTGCGGGACCGCCGCCGTCGCCTTGCGCACCAGGAGGCTTTCCGCCGGAGCGGCGCGGTCGATCCGCCGGCCGCGCGCGGCGATCACGATCTGCTCGTGGTCCTCGGCCGGCTCGAACCCCAGCAGCGAGAGGCGGAAGCCGTTTTGGCCGGTTCCCGCCTTGGCGTGGCAGGCGCCGGCGTTGCAGCCGGCCTTGGTGAGCAGCGGGACGACGTCGTTGGCGAAGCTCGGCACCGGCTCGGCCGGGCCCTCGGCGTGCGTTTCCGCGCCCATGCACGCCGCCAGCAGCGCCACGATCACGGCTTCGGTGCGGCGGCGCGGTGCAGCGGTGGTGGATCGCATCGCGCGCCCTTTCGCCCCCACGGCCGGGCCGCGGGTTCAGTCCAGGTCCACGGTCCTACCGGTGCGGAACGACTCGTCGGCCGCGAGGACGATCCTCAGGCTGTTGACACCGTCCTCGTGGTGGTCGGACAGATCCACGTCGCGGCGGATGGCGTCGAGGAACGAGCGCTGCTCGAGCTCGCAGAGGCCGTCGTGGTCGGGCTCGTCGGCGAAGCCGATCCACTCGTCCTTCCGCGCGAAGGCGCCGGTGGCGTCGAGGTCGGCGTGGTGGACCTTGAGGAGCGCGGCCTTGGAGTGGGCGTTGACGTCGTCGCTGGCGGCGTCCCCCTCGCGCACGCCGGTGATGCTCACGCATCCCTTCGGCCCGACGACGTCCTTCACGAAGTAGGCCGTCTCGCTCATCATCGGGCCCCAGCCGGCCTCATACCAGCCGACCGAGCCGTCGGCGAACGAGACCTGGAGCTGGCCGTAGTTGTACATCCCCGGCGGCAGGTCGTCGGTCAGCCGGGCGCCGATCGCCGACACGCGCACGGGGCGCGAGCGCGTCATCTTGCACATCACGTCGACGTAGTGGACGCCGCAGTCGACGATCGGCGACATCGACTGCATCAGCATCTTGTGGGTCTGCCACTGCGGGCCGCTCGACTGCTGGTTGAGGTTCATCCGCATCACCAGCGGCCGGCCGAGGCCGGAGGCGATCTCGACGAACCGGGCCCAGGTCGGGTGGACGCGGAGGATGTAGCCGATGACGAGCTTCTTCCGGGCGGCCCGGGCGGCCGCGGCCAGCGCCCGGGCCTGCTCGACCGTCTCGGCCATCGGCTTCTCGAGAAACACGTGGCAGCCGGCGGCCAGCGCCCGGCTGGCGTAGTCGTAGTGCGTGTCGGGGTAGGTGTTGATCGACACCGCGTCGGGGCGGACCGCGGCGAGCGCCGTGCCGAAGTCGTCGAACTGCGGCCGGTCGACGCCGAGGTCGGCGAGCAGCTTCTGCCGCGAGGCCGCGCCGCGCGACACCACGCCGGCCAGCTCGAAGCCGTCGAGCTTCTCGTAGGCCCGGGCGTGCGAGGTGCCCATGTGGCCGCAGCCGACGACCAGAACGCGGATCGGAGCGGACATCGAGACGACCCCCTGCGGTGGGGGCGACAGGGGGGGATCCCCACTTTCGCCCCGAAAAAGCCTATCGCGGACGGTGGGGAGGGGCAATCGACCCAGCGCCCCCGGCGGCCGCCCCGGCCATCAGTTCGCGAACTAGACTCGGTTCGCCATCCTGTCCGCCCGTTCCGGTCGCCCATGAACACGATCCGCCGCCTCCAACTCGCCACGCTCGGGCCGATCGTCGTCCTCGGCGTGCTGGCCCTCGTGTCCTACGCCACGCTCCGGGCGATCACGCGCACCCAGGAGACGCGTTTCCGCTCGCTGGCCCTCGCCGAGGAGCTCCGCACCAGCTCGGACGAGCTGACGCGCCTCGCGCGGACGTACTGCGTGACCGGCGACGAGCGCTACGAGGCGGAGTATTGGCGCGTGCTGGCCGTGCGCAACGGCACCACACCGCGCCCCGACGGCCGGACCGTGGCGCTGCGGCGGTTGATGGAGGAGCAGGGGTTCAGCGCCGGGGAGTTCGCCGAACTGAAGCGCTCCGAGGACGAATCCAACGCGCTGGTGAACACCGAGACGATCGCGATGAACGCCGTCAAGGGGCGGTTCGACGACGGGAGCGGCGGCTACACGCGCTCCGGGCCCCCCGACCGCGACCTCGCGGTGCGGCTGATGCACGACGCCACCTACCACGCCGACAAGCAGCGGATCATGGCACCGATCGCCCGGTTCGAGAAGCTGCTCGACACGCGCACCGCCGCCGCCGTCGCCGCCGCGAGGCGTTGGGCGGAGCGGGCGCTGTCGGCGGGGATCGGGCTGGTGGTGATCGCCGCCGCGTCGGCGGCGCTGGCGCTGTGGCGCCACGCCGCGTCGCTGCGCGGGGCGATCACCGAGGTCTCCGCCGTCAGCGACGGGGTCGGGGCCGGCGCGATGCAGGTCGCGTCGTCGAGCCGGTCGCTCGCCGACGGGGCCAGCGAGCAAGTGAACGCCGTCAACGAGATCACGACCGCGGCCCGCGGACTGTCGTCGCAGGCCGCCGCCAACGTCCGCCACAGCACCGCCGTCGCCGAGCTCGTTGACCGCGAGCAGGGGGAGTTCGCCGCGGCGGTCGAGCAGTTGTCGGGTCTGGTCGTGGCGATGGAGGAGATCAGCACCGCCGCCGAGCGGATCTCGACGGTCAACCGCACGATCGACGAGATCGCGCTGCAGACCAACATCCTCGCCCTCAACGCCGCCGTCGAAGCGGCCCGCGCCGGTGAGGCCGGGCAAGGGTTCGCGATCGTCGCCGACGAGGTCCGTTCCCTCGCCCAGCGCAGCGCCGCGGCGGCCGGCGAGACGGCGGCGCTGATCGAGGCCTCGATCCAGCGGACCCGCGCGGGGCGCGAAAGGATGGACGCGGTCGCCGCCGCGATCCGCGGGCTCGCGGCCCGGTCCGACGAGGAGCGCACACTCGTCACCGAGGTCCGTGCCTCGAGCCGTGAGCAGCAGGCGGCCGTCGAGCGGATGGCGGCGGCGCTAGCGCGCATCGAATCGGTCACGCAGACCACTGCGGCCACCGCCGAGCAGGGATCGGCGGCGGCCGAGGAGTTGGCAGCCCAAGCGGGAAGCCTCGGCGACGTCGTCACGGCACTCGAGCAGGCCGTGGGGCGCGGTGGCCTCGCCCGGCAAAGCTGAGCAGCCGGCCCGGGTCGGTAGCGCCTCGGCTATCATCGGGCGGCCGTGGGCGACGCCGCGGCGACTCCACCGGTGGCCACGGCAGATGCACGATATCGACGACCCGTTCGGCGCGGCACGGCGCGACAGCGGCGTGCTCCGCTGCCCGTTCCAGGGGGAGGAGATCCCGATGCTCCTCCGCCACGACGAGGTCCGCCGCGCGGCGAAGGACTGGCAGTCGTTCAGCTCCGACGCGCCGTTCCGCGTGCCGATCCCGTCGGAGGAGGAGCTGCGCAGCGTCCGCCAGTTGCCGATCGAGGTCGATCCCCCCGACCACGGCGACTACCGCCGGCTCGTCGAGCCGTTTTTCCTCCGCGCGCGGCAGCCCGAGTTCATCGCCCGCGTCGAGCGGATCGTCGCCGACCTTCTCGACGGGGCGTTGGCAGGGGCGCCGGTCGAGGTGGTCGAGGGGTTCGCGCTGCCGCTCCAGTCGCGCGCCCTGGCCGTGCTCCTCGACGTGCCCGCCGCCGAGGCCGAGACCTGGATCGGCTGGGGCGTGCACGTGTTCCACGGCGCCGACGGCCTCGCGAAGGCACGCCAGCTCGAGGCCTACCTCGCCGACCGGTTCGACCGCGCCGAGGCGAGCCCGGGGGACGACTTCTTCTCGCTCCTGGTCCAGGCCCGCTACCGCGGCCGCGCCCTGTCGCGCGCCGAGATGCTCGGGTTCGCGAACCTCGCCTTCGCCGGCGGCCGCGACACGATCATCCACTCGGTGGCCTGTGCGATCGGCCACCTCGCCGCGGTGCCGGCCGACCTGGAATGGCTCCGAGCCGATCCCGAGCGGATCGTCCACGCCGCCGAGGAGCTGTTTCGCGTGTTCATGCCGCTGTCACATATCGGCCGGGTCTGCCCCGCGGGGGCCGAGATCCACGGCGTGCCGGTCGCCGCCGGCGGGCGCGTGTCGCTCGGCTGGGCATCGGCGAACCTCGACGAGCGCGTGTTCGACGGGCCGCTCTCGATCCGGCTCGACCGCCGCCCCAATCCCCACGTCGCCTTCGGGTTCGGCCCGCACCTGTGCCTCGGCGCGGCCCATTCGCGGACGGTGATGAAGGCGCTGCTCGGGGCGCTGGTGACCCGCGTGGGGCGGATCGACCTGGTCTCGAAGCGCGACCGGGTCGAGCGGACGGCGGCCTACGAGCGGCGCCTCGGCTACGACGAGCTGGTCGTCCGGATGCAACCATGGACCAACGGCAGGGCGTGACCATGCGTGGGCGGGTGGCGAGAGCGGCGGTCGTCGCGGCGCGGACGGCGGTGTTGGTGGCGACGGTCGTCGCGCCACGGACGGTGGCCCAGGAACCGACGGAGCTCGTCCGGATCGAGCGCGGCGAGTTGCCGATCGCGATCTCGGCACCGCACGGCGGCACGCACGACATTCCCGGCAGCACGCCGCGCCAGGGGGCGGGCCTCGAGCGCAAGCCGGGGGGCTTCGTCGTCGCCCGTGACGGCGGCACCGAGGAACTGGCGGGGCTGGTCGCCGACTGCATCGAGCGGAGGCTCGGCAAGCGGCCGTGGCTGGTCGTCAACCGCGCCCACCGGCGCTACATGGATCCCAACCGCCGTCCCGACGAGGCCTACGAAGACGCCGCCGCCGAGGCGGTCTACGCCCGGTATCACGGGGCGCTCGTCACCGCGTGCACGACGATGCGGCGGCTCCACGGCACGGGGCTGGTCGTCGACTTCCACGGCCAGGGGTCGGCGGCGGGGACCGTGTTTCGCGGCACGGGCAACGGCGTCTCGACGGAGCTCCTGCTGCGCCGCCACGGGCCGCGCGCGGTGTTCGGTGCCGAGAGCCTGTGTGGCGAGCTGAAGCGCCGCGGCGTGCTCGTCCACCCCGGTCCACTCGACGGCCCGGAGCAGCCCGGCTACACCGGCGGCTACATCACGCGGCACTACGGCGCCGCCGGCGGTTTCGACGTCGCCGCGGTGCAGCTCGAGTTCGGTGCCGAGTACCGCGCCGCGGAGGCGCGCGAGGGTATGGCCGAGGTGGTCGCCGACGCGCTGGTCGCCCACGCCGTGACGTTCCTCGGCGTCCGTCGGCCTCGAGAAAACGGTGTGCGGCACGGCGCCGCCGGAGGGAGGCGATGACCGACCCAGCCACGCGATCCCGCGCGACACTCTTCAGGCGTCGGCCCGGCGCGGCAGCGGGAGCTGGTCTGGCCGGGTGCGTGGTCATGATCCTGCTGCCGTCGATCGCCCCCGCCGCCGGGCCGACGCCCGAGGAGGCGCTCGCCGCGATGCGCGTGGCGGAGGGATGCACCGTCGGCCTCGTCGCCCACGAGCCGGTCATCCGCCAGCCCGTCGCCGTCGAGTTCGACGACCGCGGCCGGCCGTGGGTGATCCAGTACCTCCAGTACCCCAACCCCGCCGGGCTCGAGCGCGTCGCCGTCGATCGCTACTCGCGCACCGAGTACGACCGCGTCCCCGAACCGCCCCCCCACGGCCCGCGCGGCGCCGACCGGATCACGATCCTCGCCGACCGCGACGGCGACGGGGTCTACGAGACAGGCACCGACTTCGTCGACGGCCTCAACCTCGCCACCGGGATCGCCTTCGGCCACGGCGGTATCTACGTCCTCAATGTCCCCTATCTGCTGTTCTATCCCGACCGCGACCGCGACGACCGCCCCGACGGCGACCCCGAGGTGCTGCTGTCGGGATTCGGGATGCAAGACGCCCACAGCGTCGCCAACTCGCTCGTGTTCGGCCCCGACGGCTGGCTGTATGGCTGCCAGGGAAGCACCGTCACGGCGCGGATCCGCGGGATCGAGTTCCAGCAGGGGGTGTGGCGCTACCACCCGCCGTCGCGGCGCTTCGAGCTGTTCTGCGAGGGGGGCGGCAACTCCTGGGGGCTCGACTTCGACCCGCACGGCGACCTGTTCTACGCGACCAATTGGGGCGGGCATGTCCTCGTCCACGGTCTCCAGGGGGCGTCGTTCGTGAAGGCGTTCGCCAAGCACGGCCCGCTCCGCAACCGCTTCGCCTACGGCTGGCTCGACCACGCCCCCCACGAGAATTTTCAGGGGGGCCACGTGACCGTCGGCGGGATCGTGGAACGGGGCACGACGCTGCCGGCATGGCTCCGCGGCCGATACGTCGCCGGCGACCTCCTCGGCCACGCCGTGCGCTGGCACGACCTCGTCGCCGACGGCTCCGGGATCCGGACCCGCAACGGCGGCGTACTCCTTGAATCGACCGATCCGTGGTTCGCCCCCACCGACCTCGCCGCCGCCCCCGACGGGTCGATCTGGGTGACCGATTGGTGCGACGGCCGCACCGCCCACCCCGACCCCGACGCCGAGTGGGACCGCTCCAACGGCCGGATCTACCGGATCGCCGGCACCGACACGCCCCCCGTGGCCGTCGGCGACCCGGCGGCGCTCACGCTCGACGAGCTCCTCGCCGACCACGACCACCCATCGCAGTGGTTCACGCGCCGCGCCCGCCGCGAGCTGGTCCGCCGCCACTGCATCGATCCTGCCGCCACCGCGATGCTCCTCCCGGCGCTCGAGAGGCGCGCCACCACCGCCGCCACCGAGGCGACGGCGCTCGCGGCGCTGTGGACGCTCGCCAGCCTCGACGCCTGCGAAGAGGCCCTCCTCCTGCGGCTGCTCGACAGCCCGCACGCGGCGGTCCGCGCCTGGGCGGTGCGCCTCCTCGGCGACGCCGGGACGGTGTCGCAGACCGCCGCCCACCGGCTCGACCGGTTTGCCGAGGAAGAGCCCGACGTCACCGTCCGCCGCCAACTGGCAGCGACCGCCGCCCGGCTCCCCGCGGCCGTCGCCCTGCCGCTGGTCAATGCCAACGCCATCCGCGGAATCGACGCCGGCGACCCGCGGATGGAGCTGCTGTGGTGGTGGGCGGTCGAGGCCCACGCCGATGCCGGGGCCGGCGAGGTCCTGCGCCGGTTCGTGCGGCCGACGGCGTGGGCCTCGCCACTCGGTCGCCACGCACTCCTGCCCCGGCTCATCAGGCGCTCTGCGGCGACCGGCTCGAGCGCCGGCGACGAGGCTGCCCTCGCGCTGCTCGCCGCCGCCCCGACCGCCGCCGACCGGCTCGCCGCCTGGGGGCATGCCGCCACGGGGATCGCCGAGCGGCCCGCCGACGGCGTGGCGCTGGCCGGCGGCGCGCTTGGCCGCGCGATCGTCGCCGCCTGGGAGGGCACGCCCCACGACGACGTCCTCACGCGCCTCGCGGTCGCCTGCCGCCATCCGCCGGCCCTGGCCGCGGTGCGCGCCACCGCGTTCGGGGCGGCCGAACCGGTGGCGAGGCGCGTCGCCGCGCTCGGGACGCTCGTCGGCACCGGCGACGAGGAGTCGCTGGCGCGTGCGCGCGGCGACCTGCCCGTCTGCACCGACCCGGCCGTCGCCACCGCGCTCGTCGCGCTGCTCGGCTCCGTCGCCGACCCGCGCGTGACGGAGGCGTTCGTCGCCCGGCTTCGGACCGAGGCCGACGGGAGCATCGCCGCGGTGCTGCGCCGGGCGCTCCTCTCGCGGGCCGACGGCGCGCGGGAGTTGCTCGCGAGCGTCGAGCGGGGAGAAATCCCGGCGGCGACGATCGACCTCGAGGAGGTGCGCGGCGTCGCCCGGTTCGCCGATCCGGCGCTCGACGCCCTCGTCGGCCGCCACTGGGGGCGGCTGCGTCAGGCGACGCCGGAGGAAGCGCTCGCCGTTGTCCGCCGGCTGTCCAACGACCTCCGCGCCGCCCCCGGCGATGCCGTGGCGGGGGAGGCGCTGTTCGCGCGGCACTGCGGCACCTGCCACCGCCTGTTTGGAAAAGGGGGCACGGTCGGCCCCGACCTCACCGGGGCCAACCGCGGCGACCGGCAGGCGCTGCTCGTCGCGCTCGTCGATCCGTCGGCGACGATCCGGCGCGAATACGCCGCCGTCACGGTCGAGACGGCCGATGGCCGCGTCCTCACCGGGATCCCCCAGGCGCGCCCGGAGGGGGGCCTGCGCCTGACCGACGCCAAGGGCGCCGTGACCGACCTGCCGGAACGTACGATCGCCGCGATCCACGAATCGCCCCTGTCGCTGATGCCCGCCGGCATCCTCCTGCCGCTCTCGCCACAGGAGCTCCGCGACCTGTTCGCCTACCTCGAACGGAAGGAGTGACCCGATGCCGCGTGTGATGCCGTTTCTCGGCGCGATCCTGCTGGCGTGCACTGCCGCCGCTGCCGAGCCGGACGCCGTCCGCCACTATGCCAACCGGCTCGTGCCGATCGGGCAGCCGCAGCCGCTCCTCGCCGACCATCCCGAGTGGTGCGCGCCGCTCGTCGAGGAGCGGCACTTCGAGGCGCCTCCGCTCGTGACCGACGACGGGGGCGACCTCGCCGTCCGCGCCTGGCGCTTCTCCTACAACGCCCGGGGGATCGTCGAGATCCCCAACACGCTTCGCGCCGCGGCGACGGCGCTGGTCGTCGTCCACCCCTGGGGGATCGACGACGGGCAGGGCTGGCGGACGCCGGAGCCGGCCGGCGTCGCCGACTTCTGCACGCCGCGGAAAAACGCCCTCGCCGGCCGCCACACCCACGAGGTGGTGCGGCCGCTGGTCAACCGCCTCCGGGGCCTCGTCGACAGCGTCGTCTACAGCCTGCCGGGCAAGCGCGACCCGATTCGCGCGCGCTGCTACCGGTCGTTCGACCACCGCCCCGATGCCGACCAGCGCGCCGCGGGGCAGGCGGAACTGAAGGCGGCGCTGGCGGCATTCGACTACCGCGGCGGGGCGCTCCCCGACGCGCTCGTGCTCTCGGCGGAGCACCCGGTGCGCGATTACTTCCGGCAGTTTCCCGGCCTCGATGCCGGCGACCGGTTCGACCCGGCCGGCTTCTGGAAGCTGCCGATCCCCGTCACCGCCGACCTCGACGTCGATCCCGACGACGTCGTCGCCTACGACGACGAGGGCTACGAGCCGCTCCGCGACTTCCTCCGCGCCCGCGGCGTGCGGCACGTCCTCCTCGTCGGCTACGCGACCGACATGTGCTACTGCAAGACCACCGCCGGCTACGAGAACCTGTCGCGCGACTTCAACGTGTTTCTCGTCGGCGACGCGACGCTGGCGACCTTTCCCGCCAACCGCTCGCCGCGCGAGGCGGTTACGGCGGCGCTGGCGCTGGCGTCGCTCAAGCAGCTCGTCACCCAAGTCTCCTGGATCCGCCCGCTCACGGAGGCGCGTCCGTGACCCTGTCCCGCCGCCACCTCCTCGCGGCCGGCGCCCTCGCCGCGGCGCCGGTTGCCGCCGCGCCGCCGCGGAAGGCGCGGATCGCGATCACGCTCGACCTCGAGATGGCGCGCAACTTCCCGCGCTGGGAAGACACCCACTGGGACTACGAGAAGGGGAATCTCGACACCGCCACGAAGGACTACGCCGTCGCCGCGGCCGAGCGCGTCGCGGCGCGCGGGGGCCGGATCCACTTCTTCCTCGTCGGCCGGGCGCTCGAGCAGGCCGACGTCTCGTGGCTCGAGCAGATCCACCGCGCCGGCCACCCGATCGGCAACCACACCTACGACCATGTCGCCCTCCTGGCGGCGAGCGCCACCGACCTGCAATACCGCTTCCAGCGCGCCCCGTGGCTCGTCGCGGGGCGGGCGCCGGCCGACGTGATCCGCGAGAACATTTCGCTCGCGACCGCGGCGCTGCGCGACCGGCTCGGGATCGCGCCGGCGGGGTTCCGCACGCCGGGGGGATTCGCCGACGGCCTCCGCGGCCGCGACGACCTCCAGCGGATGCTCCTCGACCTCGGCTTTCCCTGGGTGAGCAGCCTCTACCCGGCCCATCCCAACTCGACGCCCGGCACCGATCCCACCGAGGCGGTGATCGCCGACATCGTCGCCGCGCAGGCCCGCGCCCAGCCGTTCGCCTATCCCAGCGGTCTGGTCGAGATCCCGATGAGCCCGGTGAGTGACATCGGCGCCTTCCGCAACGGCCGCTGGTCGCTCGACGCCTTCGTGGCGGTGACGAAGCGGTGCGTCGAGCGGGTGATCGCCGACGGGGGCGTGTTCGACTTCCTCGGCCACCCGGCCTGCCTGAACGTCGTCGATCCGCGGTTCCGCACGCTCGACGTGATCTGCGATGCCGTCGCCGCGGCCGGCGAGCGCGTTGAGTTCGCCGATCTGGGCACGATCGCGGCGGACCACCGGCTGCCGGCCGGTTGAGCCTCGCGAAGCTCGGCAGACCGCACCCCGCGGGATCGGCGGGGTGACGGTGGAATGGGAACAGCCGACCGAAGGTAGAATCCGAGCATGACTCACCCGACCACGGCACCGCTCCCGGCATACGTGGCGTCTCTGCTCTGGGACGTGGACGCCGCCGATATCGACGCGGCGCGGTGCAGCGACTTCGTCATCGGACGCGTTCTCTCCGCGGGGACGCTGGACGCGCTCCGCTGGGCGCGGTCGCGGTATGGCGACGACTGCATCCGCGAATGGATCTCACGGCACGAAGGGCGGCAGCTGTCCGGACCGCAGCTGCGGTTTTGGCAGACGGTGATCGGCTTGCCTGACGATCAAGTCGACCGGTGGCTGGCCGCGCCGGAGCGAAGGTTGTGGGAGGATGCGGTGTCGTGATCCACGTCGAGGTGCTCCCCGAGGAGCAGCGCGTGTGCCTCCGCACCGTGGGCCCGGCGGCGACCGCGCTCGGCTTCCATCTGGCGGGCGGAACCGCGGTCGCCCTCCACCTCGGGCACCGCAGGTCGATCGACTTCGACTGGTTCACGGGCCGATTCCCGGTTGCCGCCGTCGACGTTTCCGATTCGCTGCGACACCTCGGAGTGGACCTGGAAACGATCTCCCTCGCGGGAGGCACGGTGCATGGGCGGGTCGCGGGAGTGCGCGTGAGTTTCCTCGAGTTTCGTCCGCCGCTGCTCGAGCCCACGGTTGATTGGCCCGAATACGGGTGCCGTCTCGCCTCGTGCCCCGATCTGGCGGCGATGAAACTGCTCGCCGTCGCACAGCGAGGCACGAAGAAGGACTTCGTCGATGTCCATGCCTTGAGCCGATCGCTCCCGCTCGAGGCAATGCTCGATTGCTATTGCCGGCGGTTCCGCGTGACCGATACCGCCCGGGTGCTGGCGGGCCTCAGTTACTTCGACAGTGCGGAAACGGACCTGATGCCGGTGATGCTGCGACCACTCGATTGGGATCGGATCAGATACGACATCAGGGAGATGGTTCGCCGCATCGCCCGTCCGTCGTGATCGATCTCGCGCGCCGAGCGGGCCGGCCTTCCACCACCAACCGCGCCCTTGGCGGGTGGCGGTCAGCCCCGGGCACGCCCGGGTGATGGTCGGTCACACGAGCAACTGCAGCTCGCACAGGCGCCGGTAGGTGCCGCTGGCGGCGAGAAGCTCGTCGTGCGTGCCCTGCTCGACGATCCGGCCGGCGTCGAGGACCACGACCGCCGTCGCGCGGCGGACGGTGGCCAGCCGGTGGGCGATGACGAGCGTCGTCCGTCCCTCGAGGAGGCGTTCGAACGCCCGGCCGACGGCGTGCTCCGACTCGGCGTCGAGGGCGCTGGTCGCCTCGTCGAGGACGACGATGGTCGGGTTTTCGAGAAACACGCGCGCGATCGAGAGCCGCTGGCGCTGGCCAGCCGAGAGGCGCACGCCGCGCTCGCCGAGCAGCGTCTCGAACCCGTCGGGGAGCGCCTCGACGAACTCCAGCGCGTGGGCCGCCGCGGTGGCGGCGCGGAGCTCGTCGAGCGTGGCGTCGGGCTTGCCGTAGCGGAGGTTCTCGGCGACGGTCCCGCCGAACAGGAACACGTCTTGGGTCACGTAGCCGATCGCCGCGCGGAGGTCGGCGAGGCGCAGCTCGCGCACGTCGATCCCGCCCACGAGCACGCGCCCCGCCTGCGGGTCGTAAAACCGCACCAGCAGGCTCGCCAGCGTCGTCTTCCCGCCGCCGCTCGGTCCGACCAGCGCGATCACGTCGCCCGGGGCGGCGCGGAGCGTGATTCCCGCCAGGGCCGGCGTGCCGGGGTTGGACGCATAGGCGAACGATACTCCCTCCAGCGCGAACCGCCGCGGGTCGGCCAGCTCGCGCGGCGCCGGCGGATCGGCCACCAGCGGCGCCGTGGCGAGCAGCTCGCGCACGCGGCGCGACGACCCGGCCGCGCTCTCGAGGCTCCCCCAGACGTGCGTCAGCGACGCGATCGCCGCGCCGGCACTGCCCGTGTAGAGCATGAAGCTCATCAGGTCTCCGGGAGTCAGCTCGTCGGCCAACAGCAGCGACGCGCCGTACCAGATCACGAGCGTGACGGCGGTGAAGGCGAGCATCGAGACCAGCGCCTGGTACGCCCCCCAGAGGTGCGCCAGGCGCAGCGACAGCGCGAGCACCGCGTCGATCGCGCGCGAGTAGCGCTCGCGCTCGAGCCCCTCGCGGCCGAAGGCCTGCACGGTGCGGATCCCGGCGAGCGACTCCTCGGCGGCCACGGTGCTCCGCGCGACGAGATCCTGACGTTCCTTGGAGAGCCGCGCGAAGCGCGTCCCGAACAGCACGGCGGCGACGGCGATCGGCGGGATCGCCAGGAGCATCACGCCGGTCAGCCGGGGATGGATCGAGATCATCAGCCCGAGCGCCCCGACGAGGACGAATCCCTGCTGCGCCGCGCTGACGACGCTGCCGGTGAGCGCCTCGCCGATCGTGCCGATGTCGGCGGACAATCGCGACACGAGCTCGCCGACCCGTTCGCGCTCGTAAAACGCCGGCGACAGCGAGAGCAGGTGCGCATGGAGCCGCTGGCGGAGATCGCGGAGCACGCGCGCGGCCGCCGAACGCAGCAGGTAGGCCTCGAGATAGTCGAACGCCGCGACGACGACGTACAGCCCGACCAGTGCCCCGATCCAGGTCCGCAGTCCCGAGACGCTGCGCTCGACGAGCACCGCATCGACGGCCCGGCCGGCGAACCGCGGCACGACCAGGCCGGCGGCACCGGTGAGGAGCATCGAGAAAAACGCGATCACCAACCGGCCGCGCTCGGGGGCGGCGAGCCGCGCGAGCCACGCGAATTCACCGCGCCGGCTGGCCGGCTCCGCGGAAGATGTCAGCATCGGCAGGGAACAGCCGTTTGCAGGGGCCGTTGGCGATTGGGGGGACGAGCGGTGCGGCGTGTTGGTGTAACGTTCGTTCCGCCGCGCGACGTCACTCGCCCCCTTCGGCGCGGCGGCGGCGTTGGCCACCGCCGCCCGGGCCGTCCGACTTCCACGTGCCCACCGGCACGTCGATGTCGATGTAGCCGATCATCATCTCTTCCCACGTCTGCTCGCCCCAACTGACGACGCTCGTGGGATCGGGATTGGCCGGATTCCCCGATGAATTGTCGAACGTCGCGTCGCAGACGAGTAGCGCCCCCTTCGGCAGGATCCGCGGCTCGGAGAGGACGTAGTAGCTCTGCCAGCCGAAGTCGAACGCCGGCACGTCGAGGAGCACCTCCGGCGCCGCGCCGTCGCCTGGAGGCGTCAGCGTGTAGCGGAACGAGCGGCCGCGGAGATGCATGTGGGGCATGAACGACAGCAGGCGCACGTCCTGGCGGAACAGCTGCTGCGAACGCACCGGATGCTCGGGGGCCCCCGGCGGGATCACGAACCCGGGATTGGCGATCCCGATCGTCAGCGCCTCGCGGGTCGGCGGCTCCTTGGCGAGGATGAAGCCGACCTTCGAGCGGTCGGTCGTCGCCTTGCCGTTGGGCGTGTAGTGGAGCTGGAAGATCAGCTCGCTGCCGGCGGCGATCTTCTTCGCCGTCCCCGGCGGGAAGATGCTCGGCATGTCGCCCGGCGCGTAGCCGCAGAGGTGACCGCCGCCGAACAGCGCCCGGCCGCGGTCTCCCCCGGGGGGGACGACGAACACGATGATGTGGTGGACCACGCCGGCATCGCCGGGACGGGCCTCGGCGGCCTGGATCCAGGTGTCTTCGGTAAAGTTGGTCGGCACCGAGACGTGGACGTAGGGCATCGTGCCCTGGGCGGGGACGGTGGTGATCTCGGGGATCTCGAAGACCACGTCCGGCGTGCCGATCGTCCACCCCTCGGGCCACGACTTGGGGGCCGGGGCGTCGGCGGGATTGCCCTCCGGGCAGCCCTGCTTCACCCAGGCCAGGAGCGTGGCCCGGTCGCGGGCGGAGAGGTGGCGGTCGTTGGCAAACGCGCCGTGGCGCGGGTCGGCGTGCCAGGGAGGCATCCGGCGCTGCTCGACCACCTCGGCCATCATCGCCGAGTGGCGGAAGGCGTCGTCGTACGACACCAGGTCGAAGCCGCCGACCTGCCCGGGACGGTGGCAGCTCTGGCAGCGCTGCTGGACGATCGGGGCGACGTCGCGGTGGTAGGTGACCGGGCCGATCTCGGGTGCCGGTTCGTGCTCGTCGCGCCAGGCGGCGATGTCGGAATTCGGCGGGCGGACGCGGTCGAGGCCGTCGAGCTTCGACTTCGCCGGCTCGGCCTTCGTGATCAGGCAGCCGGCGACGGGCGTCGCCTTGACCGCGACGGCGTTGCCGGCGAGGACGGCGTCGATCGCGTCGCGCAGCGGCGTCTCGCGCGGTGCGTCGCGCGAGAAGTCGTAGCCGTACTGGTCGTCGATCCGGCCGCGGTAGCGGATGCTCGCCCGGCCATCCACGAGGATCGCCTCGTTGGACCGCTCCACCATCAGGGCGTCGGCCTGGACGCTGCCCGTGTCGTGGAGCAGCGGGATCGAAAGCTTCCGTTCGGCGGCCCAAGCGGCGAGGCTCTCGCGCGTCTCGCCGGCCCCGCTGGCGACGGCGAAGAACCGGATTCCCTTGGGGCCGTATTCGGCGGCGAGCTCGTCGAGGCGCGGCAGGTATTTGTCGCCCAGCGGGCAGCCGGGGGACACGAACACCAGCACCGCCCCTTGCACCGGCTTGAAGCCGAGCATCCGGCCGATGCCGCCGTTGTTCATCCGCAGGCCGTAGAGCCACGTCTCGGAGCCGGTCTTCACGTCGATCAGCCGGAAGTCGCCGGCGCGGCGGCCGACGAGCCGGTCGACGGGGAGCGCCGTCGATTCCCCGGCCGGGGCGACCGCGGCCGCCACCGACACGACCAGGGCCGAGACGATGAGAAACCGACCGATTCGTGACGCCGCCATGAAAACCCCCAAAGCGATGGCGAAGGACTGACAGGACTGTCCGCTGGCCGGAGTCCCCATGATAGGCGGTGGCCGCGGGGCGGTCGATGCCGGCCGGACGGGGGTGAGGCAAACGACAATCCGCGGATGACGGGATCGTGAGAAACGTGTCAGAGCGTCTTCATGTACTCGATAAGGTCGTGTCGCTCGTCGGCCGACAGGCCGGTGCCGTAGTCGTGGCCGGTGGCGTGGTTTCCTGAGACGGTCGTGTCGAACATGAACATCGGGGCGGCGATGCCGACCGTCATCAGTCCGACGCGCACGGGGTCGAAGTCGCGCTGGCCGGCCGGGGATCACTGCCGCTGGCCCGCTCCGACGGCCTGCATCACCCCGCGGAGGTAGCCCGCCGCGAACAGCCGGCCGAGCATCTCGTAGCCGGGCGTGTCGTTCGGCTCGCCGGCCATGCTCGGGGCGTGGTCGGGGCGGAGCGTGCCGGAATAGCCGATCGCGGCGAGGGCGCGGATCACCGCCGGGATGTCGATCGCCCCGTCGTCGTGCCAGGTCTCGGTGAAGCGCTCCGCGGTGCCGCGGACGTTGCGGGCATGGACGAAGGCGATCGCGTCGCCGAGCCGGCCGATCCCCGCCACCACGTCCTCGCCGGCGGGAAACAGCGACCCGACGCAGTAGCAGACGCCATTGGCCCGGGAGGGGACCAGCGCCACCGCCCGCTCGAGCGCGGCGACGGAGTGGATGATCCGCGCCTGGCCGCGGAGCGCGCCCAACGGCGGGTCGTCGGGGTGGAGGGCGAGGCGGATCCCGTGGCGCTCGGCGACCGGCACGATCTCGTCGAGGAACCGCTCGAGGTGCTCCCAGAGCCGCTCCGCGGGCGTGCGCACCGGCGGCAGGCCGTCGGCGTCGGTGACGTTGGCGGTGACGGCGTCGACGTCGAACGCCGTCGCCAGCGCTCCGCCGCGCGCCGGAGCCGTGGCGGTGGTCCGCTGCCAATCCTCGTCGGGCATCCAATTGTAACAGAGCACCTCCATGCCGCAGTCCCCCATCGCCGCGAGGAGGTCGCGGATCGCGCGGACCTGCCGACCGCGCTCGGGGAGCCCGTGGACGATCGCCAGGTGGGGAAGCTTGCGCTCGACGTGCGTACAGTTCAGGCCGAACGTCGCGGCGCGGCGGCAGGTGGCGGCGAGGGCGCCGAGGTCGTCGCCCGGATAGGGGACGACCAGATCGCTGACGCCGACCTGTGCCGCCCAGGCGAGGTGCCGGTCGGTCGGCGGCTGGACGACCATCGAGAGGCGCATCGCGGAAGCTCCGGTGGAGGGCGGGGCGGCGGCAGCGTCTGGCACCGTGTCGCGCGGCTTCCCCGTCGGCTACGATCGTGCCATGGACACCCCGGCGACGAAACGGCGAAAGGAACGGTTTTCCACCCGCTGGTGGCCGACCGGCGCGCCCCAGCGGTGGCGGTGGGGGCTGGCGGCCGCGCTGGCCGCAGCGTGCGCCGCCGGCGCCGACGGTGCCGAGTGGACCGTGCCGCTCGGCGGGAACGCGTTCGTCGTCGCGACGCCGGCGGGCTCCGGCGACGGCCTCCAGCGCGGCGGCAACGTGGTGCGCTGGCGCGATCCGACGACGGTGTTCGCCGTCTTCTTCCATGTCGACCGCCCCGCGCGGGTTTCGTTGACGCTGGCGGGGGTGAAGCCCGGGGCGACGCTGACGGCGACGGTCGGCGGGCGGGCCGCCACGGCGCGTGTCGCGGGGGAACGGGCGGAGTTCGGGAGCTTCGACGTCGCCGGTCCCGGCTACGTGCGTGTCGACCTCGGCCGCCCCGCCGGTGCGGCTGCCGATGCGGTCGGCCCGGCGCCCACGCTGGTCGTGGACTCGGACACGGCCGATCTCACGCTCTCCGCGGTGCGCGACGCCGCCGGCGGCATGTACTACTGGGGGCGCCGGGGACCGAGTGTCCACCTGTCGTATCGCGTCCCCTCGGGCGTGGACGTCGAATACGCCTACTGCGAGGTCACGGTGCCCGAGGGGGAGGATGCCCAGGGGTCGTTCTTCATGGCCAACGGGTTCGCGCAGGGCTACTTCGGAATGCAGGTCAACTCACCGACCGAACGGCGCGTGCTGTTCTCGGTGTGGAGTCCGTTTTCCACCGACGATCCCGCGGCGATCCCGGCAGCCGACCGCGTGGAGACGCTCGCCAGCGGCCCCGGGGTGCGTGTCGGGGCGTTCGGCGGCGAGGGCTCGGGGGGCCAGAGCTTCCTCGTCCATCCGTGGCGTGCCGGGATCACCTACCGGTTCCTGACCCGCGTCACCCCCGACGGCGCGGGGAGCACCGTCTACACGGCATGGTTCGCGCCGGCGGCGGAGGGAGCCGATGGGGAATGGCAGTTGGTCGCCCGCTTTCGCCGGCCGCGCACCGACACGCACCTGACGGGGTTCCACTCGTTTCTGGAGAACTTCGATGATTCGGCAGGTTGGATCGGCCGCCGGGCCCGGTACGGCAACCAGTGGGTGCGCGACACCGCCGGGACCTGGCATCCGGTCACGGGGGCCCGCTTCACCGGCGATGCCACCGCCGGCGGCGGCCACCGGCTCGACTACGCCGGTGGCGTCGCCGGCGAGGCTTTTTTTTTGAGGAATTGCGGGTTCTTCGCCGAGCGCGTCGCGCTCGACGGCCGGTTCGAACGCCCCGCGACGCCGGCCGAGTTTCCCCGGATCGACCTCGAGCGCCTCCCCTGACGCGCCGGGCACGGCGGGCTGGTTTCGAGGGGGCCGTGGTAGAATCGCCCTCGTGGGGTGGGGACGACGCCGCCGGAGCGTGCGTCGGCGCCCATCTGCCGGTGCCCGGTATCCCCGTCTTCGCCGAGTGTGAGATCCATGCCGCGCTTCGCGTTTCGGACGTTCACGGTGCTCGTCGCCTCTCTCGCGCTGGTGCTGGTGGCCGCGCCGGCCGGTGCCCAGTCGCCGGGAGCGAAGCCGGGCTCGGGCAAGAAGTCGCAGCCGAGCACGCCCCAGGTCGGCGTCCACGGCATCGATCCGGGACCGGTGCCCGAGGAGATCAAAGCGATCGAGGCCGACGCCCTCGCCTGCCGGACCGCGGCCGAGGCGGTGCAGGTCTACAAGATCTACCTCGCCGACAAGAAACTGCCGACGATCGAGCGGAAGGCCGCCGAAGCGCGGTTGAAGGACTGGCTGAAGTATGCCGACGAGAAGCGGCGCCGGCTCGGCAAGCGCTGGGTCACGCAGCAGGAGTACGAGGAGATCGAACAGCAGACCGAGCGCTTGATCACGCACTCCTTCGAGCTGTGGCGCCTCAACGACCGCGAACTGTGTAAGGACGAGTTGACGCGGGCCAGCCGGCTCCATCCCGAGAGCGGCAAGGCCGACTTCATCATGGGGCTGATCTACTCGCTCGTCGCCGACAACGACCTCAAGGCCGCCGAGCACTTCTCCGAAGTGATCAAGCGCGAGCCGGGCAACGCCTTCGCCTACAACAACCTCGCCGTCAGCGAGGTCTTCCTGAAGCGGTATGGCGCCGCTGCCCGCCACTTCAAGAAGGCGCTCGACATCATGCCCGACCTCCAGGACGTCTGTGACAACCTCGGGGTCACGATCGGCGCCGGTGCCAACACGATGCGGCTGCGCATCCCGGAGAAGAACGCCCAGGAGATCAACGAACTGTACCGCTGGGCGATCCACGATCTCGGGCTGAGTCCCTACGACCCCGGCAAGTTCAGCCGCGGTGGTGGCGGCCCCGGTGGTGACGGGGGCGGGGCGGCGCCCGGTGGCGCGCCCGGCGACGGTGACGGCCTCGCCGGCGGTGCGTCGCCAGGCGGGCCCCCGGGAGGCATCCCTGGCGCTCCGCCGGGAGGAGGTGGCCCCGGCCCGGGAGGTCGTGGCGGTCCCGGCGGGCGTGGCGGCCCGGGCGCGGCGGGGCAGGGGCCGGGGGGTGAAGCCGGCGGGAACGGCCGCGGGATCCTCGCCTTCACCGTCCTGCTTCCAAACGGTCGCCGCTGGGACACCCGCAACCGGACCGACGGCAACGCGCTGCTCGACGAACCGGAGGAGGACACCGTCGTCCGGATCTCGAGCGGCACCGGATTCGTGATCGCCCCGGGCTATATCCTCACCAACAAGCACGTCATCGAGGACGGCAACGAGTTCGTCGTCTTCGACCCTGCCGACAAGGAGCGGCAAGTCGTGGCTACGCTCGTCGCGTCGATCGACAACCCCGACGTCGCGCTGTTGCGATGCGAAGATCTGTCGGCCGACCCACTCCCGCTGGCGCCGAAGATGCCGCGCAGCGGAAGCCGCATCATGGCCCTTGGCTACCCAGCCGGAACGGCGCTGGGGATGGAAGTGAAGGGCTCGCAGGGCGACGTGATGTCGGCCGCCGACCCCCAGCTCGACGGCGGCAATTTCCTCCATGGCGCACAGACCAATCCCGGCAACAGCGGCGGTCCGCTGATCGACGACACGGGGGCCGTCATCGGCGTGGTCGTGGCAATCGTCCGCACGAGCAATGTCGGCAACGCCTACAACGTCGGCATCCCGATCGAGCGCGTATGGCCGTTCATCCGCGAGCATGTCGAGGATATCGAGCCGGCCAGCGGGCGACCGAAGCTCGAATGGCCCGATGTCCAGGAGCAGTCCGGGCCGAGCACGGTGATGATCCTGTGCAAGAACAAGCGCGAGGGAAAGAAGAAGCGCAACTCCCCCGACCAGTTCGCCGGGCAGAATCCCCCGGGGACGACACCGCCGGGCGCGACGCCGCCGGGGGCGCTGCCCCCCGGATCGCTGCCTCCGGGGTCCTTGCCTCCTGGGTCCTTGCCTCCGGGTGCGCTGCCCCCCGGTTCCCTTCCGCCGGGCTCGGCTCCGCCGGGTTCAGTTCCGCCGGGAACGATCCCCGGTAGCCCGGGGACTCCGTATCCGGGAGGTCCCGGAGCGCCGTCCGGTCCGCCGCGCGGTCCGGCTCGCCCCGGTGTGGGCACGTTGCCGCCGGCCGGTTCGTCTCCGCCGGGAGCGTCGCCTTCCGGCTGACGCATGCCTCCCGGCGCCCGGCTGTCGCGGCGCCGCTCACTCGCCCAGCAGGACGATGATCTCGGCGGCGTCGGCCTGCGTGACGGCGTCCGCGCGCCGCGTCGCGGGAGCGACGCACGTCCGCGCGAGCAGCGCGGCGTCGAGCGCGGCCAGGCCGCGGAAGCGCCGCGCGACAGCCCCGGCGGCCCGCGCCGCGGCCAGGGCTTTCAGTTCGCCGTCGGACCAGGCCAGCGCCGGCTCGCTGCCGTCGGTCGGCACGACTTCTCCCCAGGGCGGCCTGACGATCTCGACGCAACGCCGGTCGAGCAGGAACGGCATCCAGCGGTGGAGGAAGGCGACGACCAGGGCGCCGCAGTGGATCCCGTCGGCATCGGGATCCATCAGCAACAGGAGGCGTTCGTAGCGCGCCGGGGAGGCCGCGCCATCGCCGCCGAGCGGCACGCCGAGGGCCGCGGAGAGGGCGGCGAAGAAGGCATGGCCGGCGACGCGGCCGCGCGGGGCGCGGAGGGCGTTGAGCGGTTTGCCGCGCAGCGCCAGCACCGCCTGGAACGCCTCGTCGCGGACCCGCGCCACGGCGCCGGCGGCCGACTCCCCCTCGACGATGAACAGTTCCGTGCCCGGGCCCTGGGCGCGGCAGGGAACCAGCGGCGGCTGTCCGGCGTGGGGGTGCATGGTGAGGAGAACGACCGTCAGGGAACAGGGAGGGCATCCGTGTCGATCGACACACGCCACGCCGCCGGTGAGCGGTGGCGCGGTTTCACCTCGCCGCTGACGAGGATGAACCCGTCGGTGACCGGCACGGCAGGCGTCGCCAGTTGGTTGACCGGGGGAGGAGCGAGCGCCGTCCAGCGGTCGGCCGCGGCGCCGTAGGCCAGTGCCCGCGGGGCGAAACCGGGATGCGCGTCGCGGAGGATCGCGGTCCGCTGCCACAGCGCGCCATCGTCGCCGGAGACGACGACGATGTGCGCCGCGCCGGCCGCCACCGCGCTTCCCGCCATCGCCGGCTGCGGCAGGGGGGCGCGCCGGATCCAGCCCGACCCCGGATCGGCGGCGACCCGCGCGGCGTCGAACTCCCAGTGGTCGACGAGGGCCTCGATCGCGGCGGCCGCTCCACCCGCCATCGAACGCCGCCCGCTGATGACGTGGACCGCGCCCGAGCCCCGGGCGACGACCACCGGCAGCGCCCGCGGTCCGCCGGGAACGTCGGGAAGCGCCTCCCAGTGGAGCTCCCCGGCGGGAGAGCCGCGGTCGAGGGGGCGGCAGTCGAGCCGGAGGAACGCGGCCGTCGCGCCGTCGGGGGCGGTGCCCCGCTGTCCCCCGGCGACGTAGACGACGCTGCCGAGCGCGGCGGCGGCGCAGGCGGTGAGCGGGTGCGGCAACGGCGGAAGCTCACGCGCGACGACCTGACCGGTGCCCGGATCCCAGCGGAGGAGCGTGACGGTCGCCACTGCCGTCGCGCCGTCGTCGCCACCGATGCAGACCACGCCGGCGGGGATCGACGCGACGGCGCCGCCGGCGCGCGGCCGGGGGAGGGGTGCCGCGGCGAGCCAGCCGGAGCCGTCGCGCGGCAGGACCCAAACGCCCTGCTGCCAGCGCTTCGGCACCGTCCAACGGTCTTCGCCAGGGGCGACCGGGAAGTTCGCTCCACCGGCGACGATCACCGCCCCGCCGTGGATGCCGACGAACGGCCCGGCGACGCCCAGAGCGTCGGGGAGCGGCGGGAGCGGTTGCCAGCGGAGCGGCTCGGCGGCGTGCGCGGCGGCCGCGGCGAGGGCGATCGCCAGGGGTAGGCAGGCCGAGATCATGGGACGGAAGGAGAAGGGCATGCGCAGGTGCGACAATCATGGACCTTGTGGAAGATCAGGTGGCTTCTTGAACGACGGAGCCTCGGCTCGGGCTCGACAGAGGGGACGCCCCTCGCGCCTCGCCGTCGCATCGACCCGCAGCCAGGGGTGACGGGCCGATGCGACGGCGATGGCGGAGGGGCTTCGCGGGTCCCTGGGGGGCGGGCATGCCGGATCATTGCTGGTCCCGATTCGCAGAGCGCCCGTCTCGTCGATCCCGACTCGATGGAGAACGACGGGATGAAGGTGGAGACCCGCCCCTGAGCTACCAGGGCTTCTGCTACCGCTGCGACCGTTGCCGTTGCCGTTGCTCTGAGCCGTGCCGTGCCGCTACCGCTGCCAGTGTTACTGCGGCGATCCATGCTCCTGCCGATGCCGCCATCGGGCGTCTGCCGATGCCCGAGTCGTCAGGCACCGTGATACCATTCCGGCCGGGCGCGGTGGTGGCAGGAAACGGGAGGGGGTATGTCCACGGCGATCTATTCGGGAGTCGAAGGGCCAACCGCGCCGCCGCAGGCGAGCGATGAGGCCGCCGGCCACTGCGGTCCTTTTTTCCCAGGGACCCGCGGAGCCCCTCCGCCGTCGCCCTCGCATCGGCCCGTCACCGACTGGCTGCGGGTCGATGCGAGGGCAGACGCGCGAGGGGCGTCCCCCTCTGTCGAGCCCGAGCCGAGGCTGCGGCGGACGGGCAGCCGAACCCAGCGCCGTCGCCACGGTGAACGGCGGATGTGGTTGGTGATCGCGAGCGGCGCCGTGGCGGTCGCCCTCGTGTCGCCGACCGCACGCGCGGCCGACCGCCCCAACATCCTCCTCATCGTCTCCGAGGACCACGGCCCCGAGCTCGGCTGCTACGGCGATCCGTTCGTGCGCACGCCGGTGCTCGACCGGCTCGCCGCCGACGGCATCCGCTTCGACCGGGCGTTCGTCACGCAGGCCGGCTGCAGCTCGTCGCGGGCCAGCTTCCTCACCGGGCTCTACCCACACCAGCACGGCCAGGTCGGCCTGGCGACGTGGGGCTTCCGCCTCTACCGCGACGACATCCCCACCCTCCCGCGCCGGCTCGCGGCGGCCGGCTACCGGACCGGCCTGATCGGCAAGCTCCACGTCAACCCCGAGGGGGCGTTTCCGTTCGACTTCATGCGGCTCGGGATCTCGAACTTCGACCGCAAGGACCTCGCCGCCTACGCCCGCCACGCTGCCGAGTTCTTCGCCGCCGGCGACGCGCCGTTCTTCCTCTCGATCAACTATCCCGACGCCCACGATCCGCGCCTCCGGCAGGTCGACGGCCTGCCCGCAGTGCCGCTCGGTGCCGACGACGTCCGCGCGCTGCCCGGCTTCGGCGTCGACACGCCCGAGTTGCGCGGCCACGTCGCCGACTATTACAACTGCCTGATGCGGCTCGACGCGCTCGTCGGCGACCTGCTTTCGGCGCTCGAGGCCTCGGGGAAGGCACGCGACACCCTGGTGATCGCCATGGGAGACCACGGGGCCGACATGCTCCGCGGCAAGCGGACCTGCTACGAAGGGGGGCTGCGGATCCCGCTGATCGCGCGCTGGCCGGGGAAGATCGCCCCGGGGCAGGTGCGGCGCGAGCTCGTCTCGTCGATCGACCTCCTGCCGACGTTTCTCGAGGTGGCCGGGCAGCCGGCCGATCACGCGCTCCCCGGCCGGTCGCTCGTGGCGCTGTTCGCCCCCGGCACGCCGGCATGGCGCGAGCACCTGTTCGCCGAATACCACACGCAGGCCACGAAGCGCAACGTCTACCCGCAGCGGAGCGTGCGCGACGGGCGCTGGAAGCTGATCGAAAACCTCCTCCCCGACGAGGTCAATCCGGGCCACGACTTCACGATCGAGCAGTTTCCGTCGGCGATCGAGGCGCTCGCGACGGCGCCGGCCACGGTCCGGGCCGGCTACGCGACGATGCGCCGCCCGCCGCGCTTCGAACTCTACGACCTCGCCGCCGACCCCCACGAGTTCACCAACCTCGCCGCCGACCCCGTCCATGCCGCGGTCCGCGACCGGCTCGCGGTGGCGCTGGAAGCCTGGCGGCGGGAGTCGGCCGATCCGCTCCTCGATCCGGCCCTCGTGCGCCGCTTCACCGAGGAGGTGCGGGGGCAGCCGAAGAAGAAGGAGGCAGCGAAGCACCGCTGGGGGTATCCCGACTACTTCTTCGGCCGCGAGCCGCCGGCCGCCGCGCCCGCCCCGGGGAAGGCGGCATGAACGGCGGGTCGCGTCGGGCCGCCGTTGCGATCGTCGCCGGGCTCGTGGCGAGCGCGGCGGCGTGCGGGCCCGCCCGTGGCGCCGCCGCCGCAGCGCCGCCGACGGCCAACGTCCTGTTCGTCGTCGTCGACGATCTCAACGACTGGGTCGGCTGCCTCGGCGGCCATCCGCAGGTGCACACGCCGCACCTCGATCGGCTCGCGGCCCGCGGGATGCTGTTCACCAACGCCCATTGCCCTGCGCCGGTCTGCAACCCGTCGCGCGTCGCCGTCCTCACCGGCCGCGCGCCGCATGCCACCGGGATCCACGACAACTCGGTCGTCTGGCACGAGGCGCTCGGCGACGTGGCGACGATTCCCGGCTGGTTTCGCCGCCATGGCGCGTTCGTCGCCGGTGGCGGCAAGATCAACCATCACATGCCAGGCTTCAACCGCGTTGCCGACTGGGACGAGTGGTTTCCGCAGGTCTTCGACGGTCCCTACCAGCAGGCGCTCGCCGCCGGCCTCGATCCGGAGGCGTTCCGCTGGCCGGAGGGATTTCCGCGCAACGGGCTCGCCTCGGTCCGCGACCTGGCCCGGCCCCCCGACAACGCGCGTGAGTTCGACTGGGGCCCGCTCGATGCCGACGACGCCGACTCCGGCGACGGCCGGATGGTCGCCTGGGCGGAGCGGATCCTCCGCGCGCCGCCGCGCGAGCCGTTTTTCCTCGCCGCGGGGATCTACCGACCGCACCTCCCCTGGTACGCGCCGCGGAGGTATTTCGACGCCTATCCGCCCGACGCGATCGTGCCCCCGCCGGTGAAGGCCGACGACTGCGCCGACCTCCCCGCGGCCGGCCAGCGGATGGCGGCCGCGCGGCGCGGCGACCTCGAGCTCGTCCGTGCCGCAGGGAAGGAACACGAGCTGCTCCAGGCCTACCTGGCGTCGATCTCGTTCTGCGACGCGCTCGTCGGCCGGCTCGTCGACGCCCTCGACGCCTCGCCGGCGCGGGAGCGGACGATCGTCGTCCTGTGGAGCGACCATGGCTGGCACCTCGGCGAGAAGGACCATCTCCACAAGTTCACGCTCTGGGAGCGCTCGACGCGCGTGCCCCTGGTCGTGATCGCGCCGGGCGTGACGGTCCCCGGCGGGCGCTGTTCCCGGCCGGTGGGGCTCGTCGACCTGTTTCCGACCATCGTCGATCTCTGCGGCCTCGACACGCCGCCGGCACTCGACGGGCGCAGCCTCCGGCCCCTGCTCGAGCGCCCCGACCGTGCGTGGGACCATCCCGCGCTGACCACGCACGGCCGCGGCAACCACGCGCTGCGCGACGAGCGCTGGCGGCTGATCCGCTACGCCGACGGCGGCGTCGAGCTCTACGACCACGCCGCCGATCCCCACGAGTGGACGAACCTCGCCGGCCGCCCCGAGCATGCCGCCGTGGAGGCGGCGCTGGCGGCCAGGCTGCCGGCCAACGACGCGCCCGACCGCTCGGCGAAGGGGGCGAAGAAGAAGCGACGGGCCGCGGCCGCGGGCACGCCAGAGGAGGGATCATGAGTCGGGCGCGTGCCTTCGCGGCGACTGTCCTCGCGGTGAGTGTGCTGTGGGGTGGGCACCTCCTGCACGCCGCCCCCAACGTCGTCGTGATCGTGATCGACGATCTCGGCTGGCGCGACGTCGGCTACGCAGGCAGCAGCTTCTACAAGACGCCGCACATCGACCGGCTCGCCGCCTCTGGCGTGCGGTTCACCACCGCCTACGCCGCCTGCCCGGTCTGCTCGCCGACCCGCGCGGCGCTGTTCACCGGCAAGGCGCCCGCGCGGCTGCTGCTCACCGACTGGCTGCCGAGTGGCCGCTGGAACCCCGCCGCCCGGCTCCGCGAGGCCCGCTTCGTGCGCGCCCTGCCCCCCGAGGAGATCACGCTCGCAGAGGTTTTTCGCGTTGCCGGCTACGAGACCGTCCATGTCGGCAAGTGGCACCTCGGCGGGGAGCCGTTTTCGCTGCCCGAGCACCACGGCTTCGACGTCAACGTCGGCGGCAACGCGCACGGCGCCCCGGGCAGCCACTTCTTCCCCTACGCCGGCAACTGGAAGATCCCGACGACACCGCTCCGCGCCACTTGGAATGTCCTCCCCGACGGCCACGACGGCGAGTATCTCGCCGACCGGCTCACCGACGAGGCGGTGGCCTTCATCCGTCGCCCGCGCACGCGCCCGTTCTTCCTCCACCTCGCCCACTACGGCGTCCACACGCCGCTCCAGGCGAAGGCCGACGTGACCGCGCGCTACGCGGCGGTGCCGGAAGCGGAGCGCCAGGGGAAGCCGGTCTACGCCGCGATGGTCGAGTCGATCGACGACAGCGTCGGCCGGGTGCTCGATGCCCTCGACGGGGCCGGGGTGGCCGACGACACGCTCGTGATCTTCACCTCCGACAACGGCGGGTTCTCCGGCGCCACGAGCAACGCGCCGCTCCGCGGCCACAAGGGGGCGCTGCACGAGGGGGGAATTCGCGTGCCGCTGGTCATCAGGCTGCCGGGGGGCCGCGCCGCGGGGCGGGAGGTCGCCGCGCCGGTGACGACGATGGACCTCGCCCCCACCTGCCTCGCGGTGGCCGGCCTTCCCCCGCGGCCGCACCAGCACCTCGACGGGATCGATCTGGTGCCGCTCGTCGATGGCGCCGCTTCGCCGCGCGCCGTGCTCCACTGGCACTACCCGCACTACAGCGACCACCCCGCCACGGCGCCGGGGGGGGCGATCCGGCGCGGCGACTGGAAACTCGTCGAGTCGTTCGACCCGGAGGGGATCGAGCTCTATGACCTCGCCACCGATCCCGGCGAGTCGCTGAACCGCGCCGCCGAGCGGCCCGACCTCGTCGCGTCGCTCGCCGGCGATCTGGCGGCCTGGCGGCGCGAGGTGGGGGCCGAGATGATGCGCCCCAATCCCGACCACGATCCGGCGCAGCTCGCCCGTGAGGCGCAGACAGGGCGCGGGAAGAAGAAGCGCGGGCAGGTGGAGGACTAGCGATGGCGTTCGCCCGGACGGCGGCGTGGTGGGGAGCCTGGCTGGTGGTGTGTGCCGCCGGGGCGGTGCCCGCGGCGGCCGCCCGGCCGAACGTGCTGTTCATCGCGATCGACGACCTCCGACCAGCGCTCGGCTGCTACGGCGATCGGCTGGCACGCACCCCCCACATCGACCGGCTCGCCGGCGGCGGGCGCACGTTCCTCAGCGCCTACTGCGCGCAGGCCGTCTGCGGGCCGTCGCGGACGGCGCTGCTCACCGGGCGGCTCCCCGACCAGACCCGGGTGTGGCACAACCGCCACCGCTTCCGCGACACGCTCCCCGACGCCGTCACGCTGCCGCAGGCGTTTCTCCGCGCCGGCTGGACGACCCGGTCGCTCGGCAAGGTGGCCAGCGGCGACACGCGCGAGGAGGATCCGGCGGGCTGGTCGGTGCCGCCGCTCCTCCGCGAGAAGGGGTGGAAGACGGCGCTGCTCCCGGAATCGGCGGGGCGCGGAAAGGGGCTCCCCTGGGAGCGCGTCGACGTCGCCGACGACGGCTTCGCCGACGGCCGGCTCGCCGACGCGGCGATCGCCGCCCTCGGCGCGGCAGCCGCCGGCGACGCGCCGTTCTTCCTCGCCGTCGGGTTCTTCAAGCCCCATCTCCCGTTCAACGCCCCGGCACGCTACTGGGACCTCCACGACCCGGCGGCCCTCGGCCCGGTGCCCTCCCCGGACCGTCCTGCCAGCGCTCCCGACATTGCCTGGCCCGACCATCGCGAGCTGGCCGGCTACAGGGGGATCCCGGCCGACGAACGCGTCGATGTGGGGACGGCGCGGGACCTGCGCCACGGCTACTACGCCTGCGTGAGCTACGTCGACGCCCAGGTGGGGCGGGTGCTCGACGCGCTCGACCGGCTCGGCCTGGCGGAGCGGACGATCGTCGTCCTCTGGGGCGACCACGGCTATTCGCTCGGCGAGGGGGACCACTGGTGCAAGGCGACCAATTTCGAGCGCGACACGCGCGTGCCGCTGGTGATCCGTGCGCCGGGGATGGCACACCCCGGCCTGGCGACGGAAGCCTTGGTCGAGCTGGTCGACGTCTACCCGACGCTCGCCGAGGCGGCCGGCGTGCCGGCCCCGGCCGATCTCGCCGGCCGGAGTCTCATGCCGCAATTGGCCGACCCGCTCGCGCCGGGGCGCGACGTCGCCCTCAGCCAGTTCGCCCGGCCATTCAGGAACGCCGATCCGGAGGTGATGGGGTACTCGCTCCGCAGCCCGGCGCACCGCTACACCCGCTGGGTCGAGTGGCCGTCGCGCCGGACGATCACCGAGGAGTTGTATGCCTACCCGACGCCGCCGCCGGGGCAACCGTTCGTCGAGGAGCGCAATCTGATTGCCGACGCGGCCGCGGCTCCGGTGCGTGAACGCCTCCGGGAAGCGCTCGACACCATGCTCGCGACGCGTGTCGGAGCGCCACTTCCGCCCCGCCCGCGCTCGCGCGGCAAGGGGAGCGACGACGACTAGGCTCGCTCGGCGTCCGACAGCGAGGGCCCCACGGTCGTCAGGCGCGGCCGTGGTGGCGCAGATAAAGGCGGAACGACTCGAGCCGCTGCAGGCTGTCGCGGTCTTTCTGCCGATTCGTGGCGGCCTTGCTGGCGATGATGTCGTCGATATGGCAAACGGGGAAACCCTCGATGACCACCCGGCGCTGCCAGGCATCTTCGAAACGTTCGATACCGTCGGGGGCAAAGACGAGGTCGAGATCGAATGGCCCGTTATTGAGCTGCACGAAATACTTGCCGCTGCGAATCATCCGGTGCCGTCAGACCAATCGCTCCCTTCGCGTCAACCTCATCCCGGGCGTTACGGGGCCCTGTCTTCCCGCGGGTCGGGTGGCGGCCGTATGTTGTCGCTCGACCCGCCATCGCCGCAGTTTCGCGACCGATCCGAGGAGACCGTCCATGGCAAAGTGCCGCTGGTTCGCCGCTCTGGTGTCGTTGCTGGCCGCTGCCGTCGCGGTCGCCGCGCCCGACGAGACCACGATCACGGAGGTCGCCCCCGGCGTCTACTTCCGCAAGGCGCAGACCGAGCCGGTGTTCACCGGCTGTAACCAGGGGTTCGTCGTGTTCCGCGACTACGTCCTGGTGATCGACGCCAACTTCCCCGGTCAGGCGGAGAACGTCATCGCTTCGATCCGCGAGCGGACCGACAAGCCGATCCGGTTCGTGTTCGACACGCACTACCACGGTGACCATGCCGACGGGAACATGCAGTACGTCAAGCTCGGGGCGACGATCGTCGCCCAGGAGCGGAGCCAGCCGCTGTTTCAAACCAAGGGGATCGACGGTTTCGACGGGGCGAAGAAGAGCCGGGCCGCCGAATATGGCGGGCTGTCGTACGAGATCCCGTCGCTCTATTTTTCGCACAAGCTGGTGTTCGACGACGGCCAGCAGCGCGTCGAGCTGGTGTTTTTCGGCCACGCCCACACCGCCAGCGACGCGGTGGCCTGGCTGCCGAAGCACCGGATCCTGTTCACCGGCGACGCCTGCGTGAACGGGGCCTTCAATTACACAGGCGATTCCAACACCGAGAGTTGGATCGCGGTCCTCGTCGCGATGGAGGACCTCGGGCCCGCGACGGTCTGCCCCGGCCACGGCGAAGCCGGAGGCCCGGAGGTGGTCGCCAACCAGAAGCGCTGGTTCACGGAGCTACGAGCCCGTGTGAAGGAAGGAATCGGCCGTGGCGACACCGTGGACACGGTCAAGGAATCGCTCGAGATTCCGTTTTACAAGGAGTGGACCGGGCAGGAGGCGCGGAGCCGCACCGAGAACATCGAGCACGTGTTCAAGGAGCTGTCCTCGCCCGCCAAGCCGCTCGACGAACAGCGGCGCTTCCTCCGCTGGCAGGCGCTGCCCGGAGCCGGCGGCTATGCGGCGCTCGGCCCCTGGGAGGCGGTCGGCGAGACCGACGCCGATCGGCGCATCGACGCGCTGGCCGACCTGTTTCTCGGCAGCGATACGACGCGGCAGGCGCTGCTCCGCCGCCGCTTCGGCGACGATCGCGCGGCGCTCGGCGAGATGGCCTGTTACGTCCGCCGGGCGGCGGCACGGATCGGCTCTCCTGAGGACACGCTCCAGCTCCGCCGGGCACTGGCCGTGGCGGCGATCGAGGGGGGCCGGGGTGACGCCGCGGCGGCCGTCGAGCGGCTCGAACTGGTGCGCCATGCGGCGCTTCGCGCCGGGATCGAGGCCGATCCGTTCTTCCGTGCGATCCAGAACCACGTGCCGCCCGAGAACCGGCCACTGTTCGACACGGTCCGCGGGCGCTCACCGGAGGCGCTGCTGGCCACGGCACGGCGCGCCGGACCACCGGAGTGGCACTGACGGGCGACTTCCGCGGGGATCGCAGACCGTGGCCAAAGTGATCCGCCGCTGGATGCGGCGGCAGACATCCCGAAAAAGCCCCGGCTTTTCTCGGGGTGTCCGAAGTGGAACAAGGTCATGGATGACTTTTTCCACGGACTGATAGCCTTCAGGGTGACGGATGACGCTCCGCGTGACCCCGGTCCCCGCCCGCGAGGAACCCTGCCGATGTCGTGCCATCACCGGCTGATCCGTCGGGCGGCCCTGGCGGCGCTCGTGATCGTGACGGCGCTCTTGCCAGGCGGCCATTCCGCGGCGGATCCTGTTCCCGATCCGCTCCCGGGAGTCGGCCGGCCCACCTTCCTCGCGCCGCACGTTCGGCCTCTGGCGCGGGTCGGCGATCACCTGTTCGTCGCCAACACGCCCGCCGACACGGTCGATGTGATCGACGTCACCGCGCGGACGGTGGTCCGGCGCATCCCGGTCGGGATCCAACCGGTCGCGGTCGTTCCCCGGCCCGACGGCCGGGAGGTGTGGGTGGCCAACCACGTCTCCGATTCGGTGAGCGTGATCGACACCGATCCGGGCAGTCCGACGCGGTTTCGCGTCGTGGCTGTGATCCAGGAGATCGACCCGCTGTCGCTCGCCACGCGCTTCGACGAACCGGTCGGCATTGCCTTCGCCGACGATGCCAAGGCCTACGTCGCACTGTCGTCACGCGACGAGATCGCCGTCGTCGACGTGGCGAGCCGTGCCGTGGTGCGAACGCTGCCGATTCCCGCCCAGGATCCTCGGGCGATCGTGGTCCGCGGTGGGCGCCTGTACGTCGCCCCATTCGAGTCGCACAACCGCACGCAGCTCTCCGGCGGCCATGGCGAGCCCGACGGCGACCTCGTCACCTTCGATGCCTGGGAGCACTCGATCCGACACAACAACGTCCTGTCGCTCGGCCACGTCGTCGACATCGTCAAACATCCCGACGTGCCCGATCGCGACCTGTTCATCTTCGACACCGCTACCGACACGCTCGTCGAGACGATCGACGGACTCGGCACGCTGCTCTACGGCCTCGATGTCGACGGCACGGGTAGGGTGTTCGTCGCCCAGACCGACGCCCGCAACGACGCCAACGGCCGGGCCGGCTCGAAGCGCCACGGCCTCGCGGAACTGGCCAACCGACCGTTCCTCAACCGGATCACCGCCGTGATGCCGGGATCCGCACCGGTGTTCCACGACCTCGAGCCCCTGCCTCCCGCGCAGCCGTCCGACGGCACGGCGCTGGCCACGCCGTTCGCGATCGCGGTCAGCGACGACGGGTGCACGATCGTGGCCACCGCGGCCGGGTCGGATACGTTGTTCACGCTCGATGCCGAGAGTGGTGCCATCCTCGGCCGCGCGGCAGTGGGCGCCTGGCCCGACGGTGTGTGGCTGGAATGCGCTCCCGACGGTGCCCCCGCACGGGCCTGGGTGCTCGCGGCGTTCTCGGCCGAAGTGACCCTGGTCGATCTTGCCGATCGTGCCGCGCCACGTGTGATCGCGACGGTGGCGCTCGCCGATCCGACGCCGGAGCCGATTCGCCGCGGCCGGATCGCCTTCCACACCGCCGCCGCCTCGACGACCAAGACCTTCTCCTGCGCGAGCTGCCATCCCGACGGCCACACCGATCAGTTGCTGTGGGTGTTGGCCACGCCGGTGGTCAGCGGTGGCGAACAGATCATGCCGCGCTCGACGATGCCCTGTCGCGGCCTGCGCGACACCGCGCCGTTCCACTGGGACGGCATTCCCGGCGACCCCTACGGCGGGATCAACTCGGCGAGCGTGCACGCCGCCGTGCCGGCCAACGCCGATCCGACGAGCGCCGTGCGCCACCTGATCGATGGCGGCCTTGCGAGCACGATGCGGATGGTGGGCGACGCAATGGTCAACGACGCGGGCCAGGGCGGGGCGCTCGACGCCGCCGACCGTGCCGCGATGGCGGCGTTTCTCGTCGACATCCCCTATCCGCCGGCGCCGGGCCGCCCGGCTACCAATGTCGTCTCCGACCGCGCGCGGACGGGGTTTCGCCTGTTTCACGTCGACGGCGATATCGATCCGGCGAAGCCAACTGCCAACGTGTGCGGCGATTGCCACCGCCTCCCGCACCTCGTCAGCACCAATACCCCGGGTTCCGGGATGGACGCCCCCACCTGGCGCGGCGCGCAGGATCGCTGGCTGATCCTTCCGCAGGGCCGCCTCAACATGGTCGAGTTCCCCTTCTTTCGCGAGATCGCGCTGCGCGGCACGCCGGAACGCGATGTGTGGCGCATGTCGTGGGGGGGCCGCGAACGCTTTGACCCGGTGTGGGACATGGTGCTCGAGGCGAGCACGGGTTTTTCCGGCGCGTTCGCGCGGCAGGTGTTCCTCGACCGGAGGACCGCGGACGATCGGACCACCGCCGCGATGCTCGATGCCCTCGAGGCTGCTGCCGCCGACGGCGCGGTCACCCTCTACGCCGAGGGGTACGGCACGCTGGCCGGGAGTGCCGAGGCCGCCGTCGAGCTGCGGTACGATGCCATCACGCCCCCGTTCGTCGCTGCCGACGGCCGGCGGTTCTCGCGCGACGACCTGCGCGGCGCTGCGGCCGACGGCACGTTCTCGGCCATCTTCACCGCCCGGGGTGGCCCGCAGGCATCGGCACCCCAGCCGGCGATCTGGACGCAGGGGGAGATCCACGCGCAGCGCGGCCACCAGCATTTTCCCCGACTTTCCGTCGGCGAGCGCCTGCTGACGGCGAGCGGGCGGCACATCCTTCCCGGGGCTTTCCCGGTCGTGAACGGCCGCCGGGTGCAAGGCAGCGTGCGCGCCGACGGCGACTTGGTCGTCGTCGAGCTGGCCGAAACGCCAGCCGACGGTATGCACCTCCTCCAAGTGCAGAATCCGGACGGCCTCGCCAGCAACGACTTCCTGTTCTTCGTCGGCGACGACGCCGATCCCGCGTTCGACGCGCGGGGCAGGTCGCTCGCCGAGATCCTCCGTGCCTGCCGCTGGGAGCATCTCGTCGGCACCTGGGTCGACAAGGCGACTCGCGGCAAGGCGGTGCGCACAACATACGCGTGGAAGATTCGCGACCGCGTCATCGAGGTCGTCAACAGCGGTGGCGACAACCCCTCCACCGGATTGATCGCGGTCAACGCCGCCGACGGCACCGTGTTCACGGCAGGTGGCGACTCCCAGGGCGGCACGTTCGTCGGCACCTGGATCGAAGACGGCGGCGTGCTGGTGTCGCGGGTGTCGATCACCGCGGCGGACGGCACCCGCTTCGACCTGTCGTTCCGGCATGTGAAGACGGGTGCCGACACGATGACGATCACGATCGAACTTCCCGAACCGATCACGATCGAGATGATCCGCCTGCCCGGGTGACGGGCGGAGTTCTCACGGCACGGTGAGCGCCGTCTCGGTGCGCTTGCGGCCGGCGAACAGGAGATCGACGTCGGGATCGACGACGATCCGCTCCGGCGCGAAGGCGGTGTCGATCGAAAACGCGCCCGGAGCGTCGGCCGAGACCGCGACCACCATGTCGGCCGCCGGACGAGCAGCTGTCTTGTCGTCGGGTTTCTTCCCCTCGACGCGCACGAGCACGTCGGCCCTACCGGTGCCGATGTTGGCGAGCGTCCCGGTCACCCGGTAGCCCTCGGCTCTCTCCTCCACCTTCTCGTCGCGGACCTCGAGATCGGGGAGTCCCTTGCCGAGAATCCAGCCGCCGACGAAGGCGTCGAACGCCGCCGCGTCGGGGGCGTGGGGGCGGAGGCTCTCGAGGAGATCCTCGATGAGGGGGAAGTCGAGCCCCTCGGGGGTTTCGACACCCGCGCGCCACGTGGCGATGAAGTCACGGAGGCCGGCGAGCATCGCCTCCTCCCCCATCAGGGTGCGGAGCATCCAAAATGCCCAGCCAGCGCGCTGGTAGGTCACGACTTGGTCGCCGGGGCGCGAGCCGTCGATCCGGTTGATGGCCCGCTCGTTGTCGGGCTGCCGTCCTTCGACGTACTGCTTCTCCCAGCGGCGCCGCAGGACCTTCGCCTGCGCGGGGGAGAGCTCATGGTGGAGCAGCATGCAGGCCGAGAACTCGGCGAGCCCCTCGGAGATGATGTTGCCCCCTGGGCCCTTCCCCGGCGTGACGATGTTGCCCCACCACTGGTGCCCCGCCTCGTGGGCGACGATGTAGAAGGCAGCGTCGAGCGTGTCGGCGGCATCGGCCGTCGGCTCGTCCTTCCCGAGCGGCTTGGCAAGGTAGCCGATCTCCTCGGAGAACGAGATGTTGCCGGGGAAGCCCTGGGCGTAGCCGGCCAGGCCAGGGAACTCGGTGACGCGCAGATTGGTCCACGGATACTCTGCGAACCAGGCCGAGTAGCGGTCGCGGGCGGCGTCGAGCGCGCGGACCATCGTCGGCACGTTGTGGGGGGTGCGCTTGTCGTAGTAGATCGTCGCGCGGCGCCCGGCCGCCGCCTCGAGCGGGCCGCCGACGATGTTGAAGAACCGCACCGGGTGCTCGGTGCTCCACACCACGCGCTGCCGGCCGTCGCCGATGCTCACCCGCGATTCCTCCACGCCGCAACCGTTGAGGACCCAGCTCTCCGGGCCCTCGATCGCCAGGCGCACGGTCGTCGACCAAGCGGGGCCGAAGCCGGGGTCGACCCGTTTTTTCCAGTGGTCGGGGGGGTATTCCTTGGCGTCACGGCGGTTGCGCCGATCGATGCCGATCCCGTCGACGAATCCCGGCACGGGGAGAAAGCTCGGCGAAAAACTCGTGAGGACGACGCCCGAGGGGAGGACGAACTCGCCCATCCCGCCGGAGAGCCGCGACCAGCCCTTCGGGAACGAGCCCTCGAGCGTGAAGCCGACGGTGACCGTCTCGCCGGTGGCCAGCGGCTTCGGCGGCCGGACAACGTACAGCCCGCTGCGGTTCTCGACCGACGGTGGCGGGGGATCGGATTGCTTCGGGTCGGCGGCGTGGCCGTCGACCGTCCAGTCGCGCGAGGTGAGATGGTCGCCGACGGTCAGCGGAATCTCGGCGACCGGCTCGCGGTGGGGATTGCGAAGGACGTAGGTGCCGCTGACGAGCAGGGCGCGCGTGTCGGGATAGAGCTTGACCTCCGCCTCGACGCGGTCGAGCGCGGGGGCGGGGGCGTTTTCCCAGGTCTGGCTGTTGCGCCGCCAGTAGGCCTTGCCGGCGTCGCGGGCCGGCTTGCCTTCGTAGCCGGCGCGGATCATGCGCCCCGTGCCGATGCCCAGCGCCACCAGCGGCAGCGCGACCAGGAGCGGCACCCGTGCGGTGCGCCAGAACGACGCGGGACGGAAGCGATCGGCGATCGCCCGCAGGTCTGGAATCCGCCGCGGCCAGATCACGAGCGTCAGCGCGATCAGCGTGGCGCCCAAGGCGAGCATCACCATCCGGTTGGCGACGATCGCCGGCCACATCGCCGCGAGCCGGTCGAGCTCGCTCCAGTTGAGCGCCTGGCCGCCGAGGTACCAGCTGGTGAGCCAATTGAGCCCGCCGAAGGTGTTGGCCAGGCCGGTGAGCACCAGCGCCGCGATCGCCAGCCCGTAGACGGCGAAGCGGTTGCGGACCAGCGCCGCCAGGAAGGCGATGAACGCCGTCCAGACGACGAGCGTGGGGAGCGTGAGCAGGCCGAGGATCAGAAGCATCGCGGGGAGGTCGAGGGGCAGGGCGATCCCGGTCGTGAATCGCTGCCAGAGGAGCGTGGCGAGGATCGTGACCGCCGCCCCGCCGATGATGACCAGCGACATCGTGGCGTTGGCCAGCGCCTTGCCGGCGAGCCACCCGGCCGTCGGCACCGGGGCGGCCCGCGCGATCCCGTCGAGCCCGACGCGCTGCTCGCGGAACAGGCTCTCGACGGTGTAGAAGAGCGTCAACAGCGCGAGGAACACCGACACCACGACGAACATCCGCGCCGCAGCCCCGCCGCCGGTGATGAGCAATTCGGTGTCGAGCGTGCCGGGGCGGAAAAACGTGCTGCCCCATGTTTGGAGGATGATCAGCGGTCCGAACAGCCAGACGCCGGGGGAACGAAGCAACGCCGCCGTCTCTCGGGAGAGCACCATCCAGACGGTGGCGAGCAGACCGGGTGGGGTGATGGTCGCAGCAGGCAGCGCTCCGCGCGCGGCCACCGCCGCCGGCTCGGTGACGAGGCGAGCCTGTGCCATGGAGACGAGCGCCGCCGGGTCGCCGACGCGCCGGTCACGTCGCTCCTCGAGGCGCAGCCGGCGCCCCGCGGCCCACACGCCGAGCAGTCCTAGCGCGAGGATCAGCCCGCGGCTCGCGAGAAACAGCGCGTCGGGCACCACCTTCGCCGCGTTGTAGAAGGCCACCCCGCGCTTCTCGCTCACGAACGTGCGCGTGAACCATCGGTACCCGGCCGGGTCGACCGCCTGCATCAGCCGGTCGACCCAGCGCGGCAGCCATTCGGGGTTGAAGTCCCAGAGGAAGAACGCCCCGCCCAGGAAGATCACGACGGGCAGCGCGTAGACCAGCACCGGCTGTCGCGTGCGCACCCCGGCCCACATCGACACGCCTCCGGTGAAGACCAGCAGCGGCACTCCGAACAGCAGCATCGGCAGCAGATAGTTGCCGAGTGAAAAGTCGGTGCGGACCGACCGCGACGGGTCGAGCGGCCAGAGTTGGAAGGCGAGGATCTGGACCACCAGCCAGCCGGCGAGCACAGCGGCGAGGACCGCGGCGGCGGCGAGGAACCGCGCCAGCGCGTACTCGCCGTGGGACAGCGGGGTGGCGAGGAGGAGCTTGGCGATCTTCCGGTCGGAATCGACCAGCAGTGGCATCCCGCAGGCCACCGCTGCGAAGAAGGGCAGCACGATCGCGAGGATCACGACGTCGAAGAACGCGAGGTTGAACGAGCCGTTGATGGCGAGCTTGGCGCCGCCGACGTCGGTCGACCCCGACGAGATCTGCACGCCGCCGGCCAGCAGCCCGATCGTGAGCAGCGCGAGGATCGCGAACATGAAGATCGGCATCGGCCGCTTCCACGCGCCGGCGAGCTCGAGGCGGACGAACGACAGGATCCGGGCGATCATCGGGCGGCCTCCGTCGAAACAGGAGCCGAGCGGGCCAGGGCCGGCGGCACCTCGTGGTCGGGGACGCGCATCAGGACGAGGTAGGCGTCTTCGAGCGTGCCAGGGCTCCGGGCGAATCCGGCCGGGGCCACGGCGCCCGGCGGCACGAAGACGCGCACGCGGTTGGTGCGCCCCTCGACGAGGACGGCCGACAGCAGCCGATGCTGCTTGGCGAACCCGGCCAGGTCGGCGTCGGCGACGAACCCCTCGTGGACGAGGCCGTCGACGCTGTCACGGGCCGCGGTGGGGGTCGTGTCGGCGACCACCTGGCCGCTCCTGATCACCGCCAGGCGCGGGCAGAGCGTGGCGACGTCGTCGACGATGTGGGTCGAGAGGAGGACGACGCGCCCCACGGCCAATTCGGCGAGCAGGCGATAGAACCGCTGCCGTTCCTCGGGATCAAGGCCGGCCGTCGGCTCGTCGACGATGAGAATTCGCGGGTCGCCGGCGATCGCCTGCGCCAGTCCGAGGCGCTGGCGCATGCCGCCGGAATACCCCCCGACCTTGCGCTTTGCGGCATCGGCGAGGTTCACCCGCTCGAGCAGCGCGTCGGCAATCTCCCGCCGGCCGCTCGGCCCGGAGATCCCCTTGAGGCGCAGCAGGAACTCGAGCATCGCGCGCCCCGACAGCTCGGGATAGAAGCCGAAGTCCTGCGGCAGGAAGCCGAGCCGCTCGCGCACGTAGGCCGGCCGCTCGACGATGTCGACGCCGTCGAGGAGCACGGTGCCGGCGGTGGGCTCCACAAGACCGGCGACGATGCTCATCAGCGTGCTCTTGCCGGCGCCGTTGGGGCCGAGGAGGCCGAACATCCCGCCCGGGATCTCGAGATCGACACCCTTGAGGGCGCAGACCGGTCCGGGGTGGATCTTGACGAGACCCTGGATCGACAGGCCGCACGGAGAGGCGGACGTGCCGCGGGGCATGGTGGATGAGGGTGCGGTAACGAACGGACTCATGAGGAGAGGCATCAAAACAGGGGAGGGGTGGTCGAACTGAGCGATCCCGGCAGTCGCGGCTTGTGGTGGCTCCGGGGCCATTCGCGTGGCCGTGCCAGGGCGGCACTCGGTCCGACAACAATACGGTACCGCCAGCCTGACGGCCGACGGTTTTCGCCGATCGCGTGACATTCGCTCCCCTTGCCCGCCTCGAACTGTGGCTTTCGCCGGGGCATCGACCCTGGGAATCCGTCTGGCCGTGCCGCGGGGTATTGGGGGAAGATGCCGTACCGGAAGGGAGGGTCGTGACGATGGGTTGGCACCTCGACAAGTGGATCTGGGCGCTGGCGCGGCCGGTGCACCACCTCCGGTACCGCGTGACGACAGATGGGATGGAGGCGCTTCGCGACCTGCCCGGTCCGGTGATCGTTCTCCCCAACCATCCTGCCTACGTCGATCCGTCGCTGGTGCTGTCGCACGTCACGGTGCGCCAATCGCTGCGGCCGCTCGTCTTTTCGGGCGTGTTCCGCCTCGCGCCGCTGCGGCCGCTGATGGCGCTGATCGACGCCTTCGAGGTGCCCGACCTCACGGCGCAGAGCCGCGACGCGGCCGCGCGCACCAAGGAGCTGATCGACGCGGTCGTGGCCCGAGTCGATGCCGGCGACAGCTTCCTCATTTACCCGTCGGGGCGGCTCCGGCGCGGCGACCGTGAGGTGGTCGGGTCGGCGCGGCTCGTCCACGAGCTCGTCTCCCGTTGCCCGCAGGCGCAGGTCGTGCTCCTCCGCACGCGCGGCGTGTTCGGCAGCATGTACAGCTGCGCCCGCGACGGCCAGCTGCCGAACCTCGGCGGCGCGATCGCCCGGTCGCTCGGTTGGGTGCTGGCGAGCCTGGTGTTCTTCCTCCCGCGCCGGCGCGTGCACATGCACGCCGAGGTGGTGCCGCGCGGGGAATTGCCGCTCGAGTCACGGGAGGCGTTCAACACCTTCCTCGAACGCTGGTACGACGCCGACGGCGGCGAGGCCCCCTCCTTCGTGCGCTACAACGCGCTGTTCGGCCCCAGCGGCTGCGAATATGGCCGGGTGGCGGGGGCCTGTTCCGTCGACGCGGCGACGATCTCCCCGAAGACGGCGCGCCTCGTCAACAGCCTGCTGGCCACGCACCTGAAGCGCGAGTTCGCCCCCGACGAGCTCGGGGCGACGACGACGCTCGAGTCGCTCGGCCTCGACAGCCTCGACCGGATGGACGTGGCGCTGGCGATCGAGCAGCAGTTCGGGTTCCACAGCGACGCGGTGGTCGACACGGTCGGGCAACTGTGGGCGCTGGCCGACGGACGGCTCGGATCGTCGGGCACGGCCGCCAAGCCCGCCGCGGTGCCGCCCGCCTGGTTCGCCCCGGCGCCGCGCGGCGACACGCGGCTGCTGGCCGACACGATCGCCGAGGCGTTCGTGCGGCGCGTCGCCGCCGATCCGGGGCGCGTGGCCGTCGCCGACGCGGTCTCGGGGCTGCTCACGAGGCAGCGCGTGCTCGTGGGAGCGGCGCTGATGGCGAAGCGCTTCGCGGCCTGGCCCGAGGAGCACGTCGGCGTGATGCTGCCGGCGAGCGCCGCGGCCGACATCGTCTTCTACGCGCTCCACATGTCCGGCAAGGTGCCGGTGATGATGAACTGGACGACCGGCCCGGCGAACCTCGCCCACGGGATCGCCGTCACCGACACCCGGCGGATCGTCACCTCGCGGAAGCTCGTCGACCGGCTCGGGATCGCCGTCGAGGGGGCGGGGTACGAGTTCCTCGAGGACATCAAGGGGGGCATCGGCAAGGCCGAGGCACTGGGCATGCTGGCCCGGGCGAAGTTCGCCGGCGGATCGTTCCTCCGCGCCCTGCCGCGCCAGGATCGTGACGACCCGGCGGTGTACCTGTTCACCAGCGGTTCCGAGAGCGCCCCCAAGACGGTGCCGCTCACCCACCGCAACCTGCTGACCAACGTCGCCGACAGCCTCGACGTCCTCCAGCCGACACCCGACGATTCGCTGCTCGGCTTCCTGCCGCCGTTCCACTCGTTTGGCCTCACCGGCAACGTCGTCATGCCGCACCTGACAGGCATCCGCAGCGTCCGCCACGCCGACCCGACCGACGCCCACGCCCTGGTCCGCCTGATCGACGCCTGGAAGCCGTCGCTGCTGTTCACGACGCCCACGTTCCTCGGCTACATGCTCGCCGCCTGCCGTGGCGACGAGATGACGAGCCTGCGGCGGATCATCACCGGCGCCGAGAAATGCCCTGAGGCCACGTTTGCCGCCTGCCGCACGCGGGCCCCGGAGGCGGTGATCCTCGAGGGTTACGGGATCACCGAGTGTGCGCCGGTCGTCGCCGCCAACCGCCTCGATCTCACCAAGCCGGGGAGCATCGGCCGCCCGGTGCGGAACGTCGAGGTGACGATCGTCGATCCGGAGACCCACGAGCCGGTCGACGCGGCCGCTGGCGGGATGCTGCTGGTGCGCGGCCCGTCGGTGTTTCCCGGCTACCATCGCCACGACGGTCCGTCGCCGTTCGTCGAGTCGCAGGGGCGGACCTGGTACCGGACCGGCGACCTCGTCGCCGCCGATCCCGACGGCTACCTGTTTTTCCGGGGGCGCCTCAAGCGCTTCCTCAAGGCGGGGGGCGAGATGATTTCACTGCCGGCGCTCGAGGAGCCGTTCCAGAAGCGCTTTCCCCCCGATGACGCCGGCCCGCGCGTCGCCGTCGAGGGGATCGAGACCCACGACGGCCGGCACGTCGTGCTGTTTACGACGTTCGACCTGTCGCTCCGCGACGCGGCGGCGATGCTCCTCGAGGACGGGTTCCGCGGCGTGATGCGCCTCGACGAGGTGCGGCGGATCGAGCGGATCCCCGTCCTCGGCACCGGCAAGACCGACTACAACTCCCTGAGGCGCCTGGTGACCGACAGCCTCGCGGCGGGCTGACGCTCGTACGGTCGCGGTGCGCGGGGCGTTCTGGCAGACTCTCCTCCGCGGCCGTGAACGCGGCCGGGGGAGATGCCGCCGATGAGTGCCGTCGTCGAATACCACCTGCCGCGCCGGGTCGTCATCGGCCGCGGCGCGGCCGCAGGGCTCCCGGCACTGTGCCGGGCGGCCGGTTGGCGGCGCGTGTTTCTCGTGTCTGACGACGGCGTCGCCGCGGGGGGCCTCGTCGCTTGCGTCGCCGAGCCGCTCGCCACCGCCGGCATGCTCGCCGGGACGTCGACGGCGGTGCCGGCCGAGCCGCCGCTCGCGGCCGTCGACGCCCTCGCGGCCACGATCGTCGCCGCCGGTGCCGACGCGGTGATCGGTCTCGGCGGCGGGAGCGTGATGGATGCCGTGAAAGTCGCGGCGCTGGTCGCCGCCCACGGGGGCACGGCGGCCGACCGGGTCGGGATCGGCCGCGTCGGGGGCCGGGGACTGCCGACCGTGCTCGTGCCGACGACCGCCGGCACCGGCTCCGAGGCGACGCGAGTCGCGATCCTCACCGACCCCGGCACCGGCGACAAGGTCGGCGTCGTCGATCCGGCGCTGCTCCCCGACATCGCCGTCGTCGACGCGGCGCTCACCGACCGACTCCCGCCGGCGGTCACCGCGGCCGCCGGGATGGATGCCCTCGTCCACGCCATCGAGGCCCACGGCGCGCGGGTCGCGACGCCGTTTTCCCGTGGCCTGGCGCTGGAGGCGGCCCGGGCGATCGGCGGGGCGCTCGAGCGCGTCTGCCGCGATCCGACCGACGCCGCCGCGCGCGACAGCCTGGCGGAGGGAGCGCACCTGGCGGGGATGGCGTTCAGCAATTCCTCGTGCTGCGCCGTGCACGCGCTGGCGCTGCCGCTCGGCGGCCGGTTCCACCTCCCCCACGGCGTGATCACCGGCACGTTCGTCGGCGCCGTCGTCCGCTACAACGGCCCCGTCGCCGCCGCCGGCTACCGGCGGATGGCGGAGGCGATCGGCTGGGGACCGCTCGAGCCGGCCGAGTTCGCCGCCCGGCTCGACGCCCTCGCCGGCTCGATCGGCCTCACCACGGTGCTCCGGTCGGTCGCCGTGCCGGCCGCCGCGATCCCGGCGCTGGCCGCCGCCGCCGCCGCCAATCGCCGGCTGATGGATCCCAACCCGCGGCCGATGCCGGCCGACGCCGCGGCCGCGATCTACCGCGAGGTCCTCGCGGTCAGGTCCTGACCGCCGTCGCTCCCGAGGAGGCCCCCCGATGCGGACGATTCCGCCGTTGTGGTTCGAGACCCGGCCCTGGGTCGGCGGGGAGTGGCGCTCGTCGAGCGATGCCTTCGACGTCACCGAACCGGCCACCGGGCGCACGATCGCGACGGTCGGGCGCGCCGACGCCGCGCTCGCCGGCGCGGCGTGCGACTCCGCGGCGGCCGCGTTCCACGGCTGGTCGCGCTCCTCCGCGGCCGACCGCGGGCTGGTGCTGACCCGGACCGCGGCGCTGCTCGCCGCGCGGCGCGACGAAATCGCGCGGCTGATCACCGCCGAGCAGGGCAAACCCTATGCCCACGCCGCCGCCGAGGTCGACTATGCGGCGAGCTTCTTCCAGTGGTTCGGCGAGGAGGCACGGCGCGTGAAGGGGCGGATCGTGCCCCACCCGCAGGCCGACCGGGAGTTTCTCGTCGAGCGCCGTCCGGCCGGCGTGGCCGGGCTCGTCACGCCGTGGAACTTTCCGCTCGCCCAAGCCGCCAAGAAGATCGCCGCGGCGCTGGCCGCCGGCTGCACGGCGGTGTGGAAGCCGGCCGAGGCGACGCCGCTGGTGGCCCTCGGCCTCGTCCCGCTGCTCCTCGAGGCGGGGCTTCCCGGCGACGTCCTCCAGGTCGTGCCCGGCCGCGGCAGCGAGGTCGGCGGGGTGCTCGCCGCCCACCCGGCAGTGCGCGTCCTCAGCCTCACCGGCTCCACGGAGACAGGCCGGAGCCTGATGGCGGCGGCGGCGGCGGGGATCAAGCGCGTGTCGCTCGAGCTCGGCGGCAACGCCCCGTTCATCGTCCTCCCCGACGCCGACACCGCGTTCGTCGCCGAGCAGCTCGTGCGCCTCAAGCTGTTCGTCTCGGGGCAGGTGTGCGTGACGGCCAACCGGGTGTTCGTCCCCGCGGCGCTCGAGGAACGGCTCGTGGCGGAACTGGCCGACCGGCTGATGGCGGCCCGGGTCGGCGACGGGATGGCCGACGGCGTCGACGCCGGGCCGCTGATCCACGCCCGCGCCTGTGCCGACGTCGGCGCGCGCGTTGCCTCCGCCGTCGCCGACGGGGCCGAAGTCGTCTGTGCCAACCGCGGCTACGAGGCCGACGGGCGGCTCCACGGCGGCAGCTTCTTCCCCCCCTCGCTCGTCCGCGGCGTCGGCGACTCGATGCGCCTGGCGCGCGAGGAGATCTTCGGTCCGGTGATCGCGCTGTCGCGCTACGACCGTGTCGGCGATGCGGTCGCCCGGGCCAACGCCACGCCCGCCGGACTCGCCGGCTACGTCTACGGCACCGACCTCGCGGCGTGCCGCGCGGTGGCCTCGGCGCTCGAGGTGGGGATCGTCGGCGTCAACGAGTGGCGGCCGCTGAAGGCGGAGATTCCGTTCGGCGGCGTCAAGGAGAGCGGGATCGGCGCCGAGGGGGGCGAAGAGGGGATCGCCGAGTTCCTCGACACGCGCGTCGTGTCGATGCCGCGGCCGCCACTGCCTGCCTGACGGGGCAGGGGTCGCCGGTCGGTCAGGTGGCGAGCCGCCGCTTCACGCCCCACGCGGCCGCGGCGATCGCCACGCCGATGACATCCAGCGGGAGCGGGATCGAGCGGTCGCGGAACCGACGGTCCACCTCCTGGTACTCCGAGCCGTCGGGCTGGTAGGTGAACCGCAGATCCTCGGTTCCCGACGGCCAGGTGCGGTCGTCGAACGCCGTCAGCCAGGCCGTGGCGGGGACGGTCGCGTCGGGGCCGACGGTCCGACCGAGCAGGCCGCGGAGCCCTTCGTCGGCCAGCGGCCGCGAGTAGCGGCACAGCGCTTGCTCCCAGCCGCGCGCCTGTTCCCCCTCGCCGAGCGTGCCGTTGGCTCGGCCGGGCAGGACGACGAACGCGCGCAACAGGCTCGGCGGCTGGCCCTCGTCGGCGTTGGCGATGTTGTCGGTCGGGACGCGGTAGGCGAACATCGGAACTTCCGTCTTGAAGCTCATCCGCACCGCGCCGGTCTCGACCCGGCTCGCATGCTCGGCGTAGCGGAAGGCGGTGATGATCCAGCCCTTGTCGACATAGGGCCGGGCCCACTCCTCGAGGGCGGGGCGCGAATCGAAGCCGTTGGCCGCGAGCCACTCGGTCAGCGCACGCGCGTCGTCGGCCTGGAGAACGGCGACGTCGTACTGGCCTACCTGCTTCCGCTCGAGGACGCGAACCTCGCTCATCGGCGCGGCGTTGGTGGGAGCGGCCCGCGAGGCGACTTTCTGGCTGAGAAGGAAGGGCTTGAACAGCAGCGGCATCGGGTCGGCCCGCCACCGGTCGACGACGACCACCTTCGGCCGGATCGCGTCGTCGAGGGCGGTGAACACCTCCGCGTCGGCCGCCGCCACCTCCGGCTGCGCCGGCGAGGGGACGAGAAAGCCGAACCCCGCGGCGTCGTTGGCCTGACCTTCGTCGCGCCGCGGCGACCCGCGGAACCCGGCCGCGCGGATGAAGTGCTCGGTCTTGGTGTCGGGATCCCAGATGACGAGGATCTTTTGGTCGGCGATCCTGATCGGGCTGCCGATCTTCCACGCCGGGCAGCAGGCTTGGGCTACCCCGCCGATCGCCACGATCCAGGCCAGCGACACCGTCGCGGCGGTCTGCCGAAACCCGTGGCCCATCGCTCGTTGCCTCGTCGTGAAGGGCCAACCTCCCCGGATTGACCACCTCTCGATTCTATCCCGGCAGGAGGCCCCGGAATCCCTCCTGGCGGGTGGGCTCTCCGGTGCAGTCATCCCGGCGGGGCTTGCCGTCAGTCACCGGCGGCGGCGTGCCGCGGGCGGATCAGCAGCACGAGGATCACCGACACGATCGCGCAGGTCGCGAATCCCGAGAAGATCACCGCCAGCGGCACGCCGCGGTCACGCAGCCTGCCGAACCCCCAATCGGCGAGCCCTCCACAGGCGATACTCACCATGTTCATCAGGCCGTAGCCGGTGGCGCGCTGCCGCGGCGGGGCGATCTGGCAGAGGATGGGCATGTTGTTGATGTCGAACAGCCCCCAGCCGAGACCGAACACCACCAGCGCCGCGATCGCCGCCCCGAGGCTTCCCCCACCGCCGTCGCCGAACGCCAGCGCCGTGCCGAACAGCGCGACGACGATCAGCGTCATTCCCAGGGCGCTAGTGTTGATCCGCCCGCGCTGGCTCCGCTCCATCCAGCGGTCGGCGAGCCAGCCGCCGCCGGCGGCGCCGACGATCGCGGCGAGTTGCCAGTAGAGGGTCGCCGACACTCCCGCCTGGCCCTGGCCGATCGCGAACCGCTCCTTGAGGATCGCCGGCATCCAGTCGCGCACGACCCAGCCCGCCAGCGCCGGCAGCGTGAAATACAGGACGAGGAGGATGAACGATGGATTGGCGAGGAGCGCGGCGAGGGTGCTGAAGACTCCCGTCCCGCTGTCGTCGCGCTCCGCGCTGGTGCGCACGCCGCCGCGCAGCAGCAGCGCCAGGGGCAGCGCGTAGGCCATGCCGACGATCCCGCAGGCGTCGAAGGCACTGCGCCACCCGAGCCGGGGATCGTCGGCGACGTAGCCGCCGAAGCCGCCGAGGATCACGCCGCAGTAGATCGCCATCTGGTGGAGGCCGACGGCGCGGGAACGCGTGGCGCCGGTGTGGTGATCGGCGATCAGTGCCAGCGCGGCGGGGATGTAGCAGGCCTCGCTGATCCCCATCGCCGACCGGGCCCAGAGCAACTCCTGGTAGCTGGTCACGTGACCGGTCCACCACGTGATCGCCGACCAGACGAACAGGCTCCCGCAGATCACCCACCGGCGTCCGAGGCGGTCGGCGAGGAGGCCCCCGAGCGGGCTGACCGCCGCGTACACCCATTTGAACTGGCCGAGCATGTAGCCCCAGTTCTCGTCGGTTCCGATCGACGGGATCGATTCCATCACCGACGTCTTCATGCTCGCCATCAACTGCCGGTCGAGGTAGTTGAGCAGCGCGACCGGCCACAGCAGGGCCACGACCAACCACGCGGTGCCGAGTGCCGAGCGACGGGTGGACCGTTCCGTCATCGCGAAGCTCCCGAAGGCAGGATCATGGTCAGGGCAGGAGGGACGAACGCGCGGCTGCTCAGTTCGGTTCAGGACTATCGGCCCCAGGCTGGTCGGCCGGGACCGCGGGTGGGTCCTCCGGATCACCGAGGCGGACGAGCTCACAGGCGAAGGCGTCGAACGTCGCGGTTCCACCCGTCGCCCGCAGCTCGGCGACCAGCTCGACCTCGGCCGAATCCGCCGCCACCGTGAACTCGTGCTCGAGGATCGCTCGGGAGTCGCCGTCGAGACCTTGGTCGCGCGGCTCGCCGGAGATCCGCACCCCGGCACCGCGCCCCTTTTCGTCGGCCACTGCCGCCACCGCCGCGGTGCCCGCCGGCATCCGTAGCCGGTACGTGCCGCGTGGCAGCCGCATCCGGCAGCGCCATGACGCGGTGCAGGGCGTGCCCGTGTCGGCGCGGATCGTCAGCCGAGGCCCCCCGTCGGCGTCGGCCATCGTCAGCTCCACGCCATCGGAAACCGTGCCCGGATACCACCCGGCAGGGCGCGTCCGACCCGTCTCGTCGAATACCACCGGCTGCGGCTCGGGCGCCTCGGCCTGGGAGCGGAGCGACTCGGCACGGGCCTGGAGGCGCTCGATCAAGTCCGCACAGCGCTCCGCGTGCGTTGCCGCCAGCTCCGGATCGATGCTCGTGAACACGGGACCGAGCCGGCCGCGGAGATCCTCAACGCGGGAGACGAGCGCGTCGGGCGGATCGAACAGCGGCAGCAGCTCCCGAACCCGTTCGCGCCACGCCTCCCGCCACGTCGGATCGGCCATCACGGCCCGGGCCACGAGGCCGTTGGGCGGGTCGAGGATCGGCGCCGCCGGATCGCCGAACAGTTGGTCAGCGCCGTGCGGGAGGAACACGGCCGGGCCGTCGTCGCCGGGAAACAGCAGCCGGTAGTTGTTGACGTTGGCGGTATAGCCGTCCCAGTGGCCGGCCATCGCCTCGAGCGCCACGAACGTCAAGAACCGATCGACGTCGAGCCGCGCGGCCAGGGCGTCGCGCCGCGCCGCGCTGTCCTCGGTCCGGCAGGCGTCGACCAGCGCCGCGATGTCGCTGCGGTCGTCGACACCGTCGCCCGAATCCTTCTCCAGCTCGGCATCGACGTCCTGGCAGAAGCCGCCGTCGTAGAGGTTGCCGGCCGCGGACCTGAAGTGGCGCTCGAGGAACGGTCGGTCGAACCCCTCGCGGAGGACGTAGATCCCCAGGTCGCGCTCGTTGATCCAGAGGCGGACATGCCCGACGCGCGGCGCCGGCAGCCCGGCCGCGGCCGCCAGCTGGGCGAACAGCCATTCGTTGGCGAACGACTCGTCCTGGACCGCGTTGTTGAGGTGGAACTTCTCGAGGCCGTGGAAGCGCCGGTCGGGTTCGCGCCGGGCGACGTGCACGGTCAGCCCAGGGCGGTCGTCGTAGTCGCGGTAGCTGCCGACGGCTCCCTTGAGCTTCACGGCCACGTCATCGACGGCTTGTCCACCTTCTTCGACGAGCGCGGCGGGGGCGTAGCGCCGGGGCTCGTCGCGGAGGCGCTGTTCCGCCTCCGGCTCGATCCGGAGGCGGAGCGCGGGCACGCGGTCGCCGAACAGGCCGTCGTCAGCCGTGGCAGCCACGCTGCCAAGCAGCAGCGCCATCCCGATCGCACCGGCCGCCGCCCACACCTGTCGGACCGGTCGTTCGCTCGCTCCCATCCCCTCGCCCCCATCGCTCGCGCTACCGACCGGCCCCTGGCGGAATGCTACCCAAAAGCAGCCCATCTCCGCCGGCCTTCCGCCCTGCATCTCAGCCCTGCCGGGGCACGTCGACGCCATGGCCGAAGGGGCGGGGAAGGAAGTCGGCGAGGCGAAATGCCCCGGCGCCGTCGATGACGATCTCCGTGTCGGGTCCGCCGAACTCCTGGATCACCTGCAGGCACGCTCCGCAGGGCACGATCCCGGCGACGAGCGCTCCCTCTCGGTCGCGGCAGGTGAGAGCGACCCGGGCCACGCGGCGCTTGCCTGCCACCACCCCCGTGCAGACGGCGACCCGCTCGGCACAGATCGTCAGACCGTAGGAACCGTTCTCGACGTTGGCCCCGGGAAAGACTCCACCGTCGGCGAATTCGACCGCCGCCCCGACGCGCCAGCCGGAGTAGGGGGAGTGGGCATGGTCCGCGGCCCGGCGGGCGATGGCGAGGAGATCGGCGGCGGCCATCGGGGGACCTCCTGACGGTGAGCAGGGCCGCGGCGCCCGGTTGGCAAGTCGATCGCGGTGTCCAGCGCGAGCCGTGACCAGGGCTGCCGGCAAAAAGTGGTTGGAGGCCAGCTTCCGGCGCCGGGTATCATCCGCGATCGCCGGCCCGCCCGACCGTGAGGAGCATGCCATGCAGGGAGTTTCGGTGTCGAGTCACCCGCTCGTCGCCCACCATGTCGCGGCGCTCCGCGATCCGGCGACCCGTCCCGACGGGTTCCGCCGCCTCGTGCGACAGCTGACCGCGCTGCTCGCGCACGAGGCCACGGCCGCCCTGCCGACACGGGCCGTCGAGGTGACGACTCCGCTGGCGACGGCGCCCGGCCGCCGGCTCGCCGACCGGATCGCCATCGTGCCGATCCTCCGCGCCGGCCTGGGGATGGCCGACGGCCTCCTCGACTTGATTCCCGACGCCGAGGTCTGGCACATCGGGCTGTCGCGCGACGAGACGACGCTCGAACCGCTCGAGTACTACAACCGCCTCCCCGACCGCTGCGCGGCGACGCTGGCGATCGTCGTCGATCCGATGCTCGCCACCGGGGGATCGGCCGTGCGCACCTGCGAGATCCTCCGGGCCGCCGGCATCCCGCGGATCGTCTACCTCGCGCTGATCGCGGCGCCCGAGGGGATCGAGCGGCTCCACCTCGGCATGCCCGACGTCGCGATCCACGTCGCCGCGCTCGACGCCGGCCTCAACGGCGTCGGCTTCATCGTTCCCGGCCTCGGCGACGCCGGCGACCGCCAGTTCGGCACCCAGGGGGGCCATGCCTGACCGGCACCCTCCGCCCCCGAGGAACCACCGATGCGCGCCGTCGACCTGATCCGCCGCAAGCGTGACGGCGGCACGCTCACGCCCGAGGAGATCGAGTTTCTGATCGACGGCATCGCCGACTTCACCGTCACCGACTACCAGTGGGCGGCGTTGGCGATGGCGATCGTGTGGCGCGGGATGGACCCGGCCGAGACGCGGGCCCTCGTCGAGTCGATGCTCAATTCCGGCAGCGTCGTCGACCTGTCCGACATCCCTGGCCCGAAGATCGACAAGCACTCCACCGGAGGCGTCGGCGACACGACGAGTCTCGTGCTGGCGCCGGTCGTCGCCGCCTGTGGCGTGACCGTGCCGATGGTCTCGGGACGCGGCCTGGGGCACACCGGCGGCACGCTCGACAAGCTCGAGAGCATTCCCGGCTTCCGCGTCGACCTGTCGCTCGGCGAGTACCGTCGCGTGGTGGCCGAGTGTGGGCTCGTGCTCGTGGGTCAGACCGACGAGATCGCCCCGGCCGACCGCTTCCTCTACGCGCTCCGCGACGCGACCGCGACGGTCGAGTCGATCCCGTTGATCACGGCCTCGATCCTCTCCAAGAAGCTCGCCGAGGGGATCGACGGCCTCGTCCTCGACGTCAAGACCGGCGCCGGGGCCTTCATGCGCCGGCGCGAAGATGCCGAGGCGCTGGCGCGGAGCATGGTGGAGATCGGCGGCGCGCTGGGCAAGCCGGTGCGCGTGTTGCTGACGACGATGGACGAGGCGCTGTGCGGGGCCGTCGGCAACGCCCTCGAGGCCCGGGCTGCGGTCGAGGTCCTCCGCGGCGAACGCCACGATCCGATGGCCGACCTGTCGCTCGAGTTGGCGGCCGAGATGCTGCTCCTCGGCGGCGTGGAGACCGACCGCGCGACGGCGCTGGCCCGCTGCCGTGGGGCGATCGCCGATGGCTCGGCGCTCGAACGCTTCCGCCGTGTGGTGGCGTGGCAGGGGGGCGACCCGCGGGTCTGCGACGATCCTGCGGCGACCCTCCCGCGCGCGGAGCGGACGGAGACGTTTCCGGCTCCGCGGTCGGGGCGTCTGCGCCGGTTTTCCGCCTGGCCGGTCGGTCAGGCGTCGATGCTCCTCGGGGCGGGGCGGGCGACCGCCGCGTCGGCGATCGACCCGGCGGCGGGCATCGAGGTCCTGCGCCGCGTGGGTGATGTCGTCGAGGCGGGTGAGCCGCTGGCGCGGCTGCACGTCAATCCGCAGCATGCCATAGCGCTGCCGGCGGCGGTGGCCCAGCTCGCCGCGGCGATCGAGATCGGGGCCGCCGACGAACCGGTCGAATCGACCCCTCGGATCCTCGCCCGCTTCGGCGCTGGCTGAGGCTTTCGCGCCGTCGCCGCCGTCCCGGCGACGGCGACGGCTTACGGTCGCCGGGTCATACAACGCGTGCCGGCCGCAGGTCGGGGCTGCCCACGCCCCGTCGCCGGACGCTCGCGTCGGCCCGAGGCTTTCGCGCCGTCGCCGCCGTCCCGGCGTCGGCTCCGGCTTGCGGTCGCCAGGCGAAGCCTGGCTCCCTCGGCCATGCCTCCGCTCGCTCGGATGT